>NZ_JAMTCC010000010.1:0-148615 GCF_025370265.1 Shewanella septentrionalis
GCATCGGCAACGCTATAACCTTGTTCTAGCACCATCAAGACGGCTTCATCTTTAAATGCCTGCGGATAACTCTTATGTGATTTCTTCAGACTCATATAGACCTCTTAATTTATTGACCATACTGTCTCAAAATTAAGTGTCCGATGGGATTAGACCAGAACATACTGTACTAACTAAGCAATACATCTGAGGTTATTCAATCATTTGTCACAAATACCATTATCTTGCTTGAAATATTGCGCTAGTGTTCCCATATAGCAGTACATGGCATGCTGGTTTATTGAACAACTTAGATGTTGAGATGATAGCGTTTGGAGCTCAAGTCGACGAAATGATGTGAGCACAAAATATCCAAGAGAGATAATCATGGAAAACGATTTGATGCTGGCATCGTGCCACATCCTACTTGCTGGTAGCGTATCAAACACTACTGAAAATGAGCTTATTGATCGAGCTCATACATTTGTTGAGGAGTTTGTTGGCGAAGTGATAAATGCTGGCGGCGGTTTTGTGATTTATGTGGCTGCTGAACCTGTCAATGCCGATAACAAACCACTTTTGTTTGATTGGACGGTGGCTAAAGCTATTGACAAGATGCTCCCTGGCGAGAGTTCTCTGGTTCGCTTAAAGATTGTAGCTTCACATGAGCGTCTCCAGTCCAAGGCTAATCCTGAGCAACGTAGGCTTTTAAACGGGATGATTGCGCGTGGTGTCGCCGAGCTCGTACCTCTTGAAGACGAAGTGCTGACTGGTGGCAATGTTGGCGATGAGCAAATAGAGCACGCCACTGCAATGGTGGCCTTGGGTGGAGGGAAGGGGGTTTTGGACCGCGCTCAAAAAATGGTCAAAAGGTCATTGCCTGTACTTCCACTTGATATACAACTAGGTGCAAATAGTGAAGACGGAGCTGGAGCACTAGGTGTTCTGAAACGTTTTCAATCCAATCCACTTACTTATATGCCGAATAGCGGTAATAAAGTCGTTAAAGTTTTACCTTCTCTGTCTTTGCAAGAGCCCGTGCTTTCGTTGCAAGAAATAAGTAAACGTATAGTCAAAGTCTTTTATGAGGAAGAAAAGGCTAGGATCGAGGCGTTACCCCCTGATGTACTTGTGCTCACCGCTTTAGACGTGGAGTTGGCTGCTGCTAAGCAAGCATTCGGTATCGCGGAAGATGCCGAGCACGTTACAACAAAGAAAGGTTTGCATGTCTGGAAGGCTCCCGTCTCCAAACGTGGCGGTAAGACGGCCAGTTGTGTGGTGGCATGCTTTGCGGGTGCAGGTAATGTGGACGCGGCTTCTGTGACCACTATGCTCTTGGGAGAATTGGAACCAGCTAACGTGATGATGATGGGTATAGCGGCTGGTCTTCGAGATAAATGTGCACTGGGAGAGGTCATCCTCGCAGAGCGAGTCGTCGCCTATGAAGGTGCCGCTTTTATTGAGGGAGGTAAGTCTGAAGCTAGACCAGAAATAACCAGGTTGAACATGCGTGTTCGTCAAGATGTCAGCGCCTATCTTTCTAACCGAACGACTCTCGAATCTCGCCTCTCGGATAGTTACAAGACGCTGGGTATTGAATTCCCCGACCAAGTCGAAGCTGGCCCAGTTGCTCAGGGAGTGATGCCAAAGACAGCTACCGTTGCTAGCGGAGAAAAACTCCTTCGCGACCCGGACAAGTTTCTTGGTATGCGTGAACTCCACGGCAAAATTGAGATCGCTGAAATGGAAGGCGCGGGTCTTTTTGCCGCATGTGAAAATTTCGGCAAGCCTGTACTAATGGTGCGTGGTATTAGCGATTTCGGCGATTCTAAGAAAGACAACAGATTCCACCTTTTGGCTGCGAAAGCGGCCGCAGCGGTAACTGTAGACTACATAACTTATGGTATGTCTCTGCAAGATTAACCTTTTAAATCGTTCGCTTTTTGATGTGTTCAAACATGGAGAAATAATGCCTTTATCAAATACAGAGCTTGAATATTTCGATCACAATGTGTTGCGCCTTAGCAGGAAGAAACGTTCGGAATATCACGCGCAGGTCGATAACCTTGTACTTGAACTGAAAAAGTGTATTACTGACAAAGCAAAGCTAAAAGTCACAAAGGTGGTGAAAGCTGGCTCATTCGCCAAATTTACGATTCTACGTAAAATAGATGGTTATCCAACAGATGTTGATGTTGTTTTCTACATTTCTGGCGTAGATGAGAACAGTAAGTCCTATGAGGAACTGTGCAATAAAATTTACGATTTTCTGATAGAGATCTACCCAACAAAAGAAGTCGAAGATTTCGAAATTCAGCGTCGCGCAGCAAAGGTTACATTTGTTAAAAGCGGCCTTGAAGTAGATGTAGTCCCTGTTTTACAACATAACTCAGCCCCTGAACATGGGTGGCAATTTGACATTCAGAGCGGAGAGAGAAACCTTACTTGTGCGCCTTGTCATATCAAGTTTATACAGGCTCGAAAAGATAAAGATAAACACTTCCGGACATTGGTACGCTTAGCGAAGCGTTGGAAGCACTTTCATGATATTCCAGGACTGAAGTCCTTTCATATTGAACTTATACTGGCTTACCTTGTTGACACCGATGGCCCAGCAGAATCTATAGAGAAGCGCTTCAGAGAGTTCTTGGTTTATATCGCTCGCACCAAGTTAAGTGAACGTATTGATTTCCCAGAAAATGCAGGCAAGCCTCAGACAAGTTTCAGTGATCCGGTTGTGATAATTGACCCTGTGAGCCCAGAAAATAATGTTGCATCTCGTATTTCTAAAGAAGAACAGGAATTGATCGCGAAAGCCGCTGAAGCGGCTTGGGAGAATGCCACCTATGCGTCTGTTGCAAATGATCTGGACGTATGGAAAGAGATTTTCGGCGGCCGTTTTAAGACCAAGGAAGAATAAGGATGAGTACGTATTCAAGTACTAGCACCTATACGGTAGCAGATGTTGAGAAGGTTATGCGTAGCGTCAAGGCAGATTTAATGATGATAGCTGGAGCTACAAAGGCCATGACGGAGGATGATGCTGAAAATTATGCCCATGACATTGAATTATTGGCGAAAAAGGATCATCTGAAATTTGTAGATGTGACTCTAATGAATGGTACCACCGAAGTAAGAGCCGTTCGGTATGAGTTCCAGTCAGAAAATGCCACTGGGACTGAAAGGCCCGGGGGAGTGTTGTGGCCGCTTATATCAAAAGACCATGGGGGATGGATCCGCTTCCATTTGCGTTACAAAGAAACGTCATCATCGGAAAAAAGAAAGGAACTTCCTTTGAGGATATCTTGGATACCCGCAACGACAGATATTAGTCATACTGCACTGACTTCTTCAACAGGTCGTGGTTATAGTAGCAATGGCTTTGGCACAAACAGAGAGGATTTTTCGTGAGCAATCCATCCGTATTCGAAATAAAAGCTAATCTTCCAGTTGCCCAGTTTGATACTCAAGAGAAAAAACTTTTGGGCTTCGAGGAACGCTATCTGCGTGTTAAGAAACGTCTTCAGCTTATTTTACAGGCGAATGAATTGGAACGTTGGAGCCTAATGCATCACAAAAAGAAAATCACGGTAATTGGGTTACTTAGTGATCAGTATCCCCTAGCGATTTTTCATGGAGATGTTGGCACAGGAAAAACGGCAAATGCTGAAGCAATCGCGAATCGCTTGGCACGTGATGCAAAAATTGAAGATGCCATTCTCTTCAAATTGAGCAATAAAGTCAGAGGAACTGGTAAAGTTGGAGAAATGGGAACCTTGATTACCCAAGCTTTCGAAGACATAACTAGATCTATCGGACCGGGTAAGGGACGCGCTTTTCTAATCATTGATGAGGGGGACTCTCTGGGAGCATCTCGAAGCCAGGACCATAGTCATCATGAAGACAAAGTAGGTGTAAACACTCTTATTCAATCCATAGATAGTATGCGTAAACATGGAGGGCGTATTTTTGCTATTCTCTGTACCAACCGCTTAGCTGCTCTTGATGCCGCAGTAATTCGCCGTGCTTCAATAGTTGAAGAATTCACACGCCCTTCCGATGACGAGAGAAATGAGCTTTTTTCAAGAGATTTGAGCGACATGGGTTTCTCTAGAGTCGAAATCAATAAATTGGTTGAAGCAACAGCAGCTACCGGGACTAAGCCAGCTTGGACATACTCTGATATTCGTACGCGTTTATATCCAGCAGCAGTATCTTTAGCTTTCCCTGATTCGCCACTAACTGTGGAGCATTTTTATCAGGCCGCTGCGGAATTAGAACCATCGCCGGTGATGATTGGATGACCCCACAATAAATACTGGAGCAATCAAATGGATAAAAGACGAGAAATTTTTATTTCTGTTGATGTTGAGACAACAGGCCCCATAGTAAGTGAACATAGCATGCTCACGTTAGGTGCTTGTTTTGTGTATCAACCAGAGATCTGTTTTTCTACGATGCTAAAACCAATTAGCGAGAAATCAATTGAAGAAGCTCTAGCTGTTACAGGTCTGACGTTAGAGAAGGCAGAAAAGGACGGACTAACTCCACCTGAAGCTATGAAGCAGTTTTATGATTGGATAGCCGATAACATACCTGAAGGTTGCACCCCTGTATTTGTAGGATTGAATGCCCCGTTTGACTGGGGGTTTGTCAATTACTACTTCTTGAAATACTTTGGGAGCAATCCATTCGGATTTTCAGCACTAGACATCAAAGCTCTCTTCATGGGGGCCACAGGATGTACATGGCATGATACCAAATCCAGTTCTATTGATAAGGTTGTAAATCCACGTCAAAAAGGGAACCACGATGCTCTTGACGATGCGAGATATCAAGCGGAACTATTCCGGTTAATTTACAGATTGTGCCAGAATTCGCAGAAGAACTAAGTCTATATATAGTTATTCTGATGAGGTGAGTTTACTAAGAAATTCTGCCTATCAGATGATGCTACACAGGCAATGAAGAGTGTTTCTTAAATGTTCTCTAAAGCGTTGAAGTTAAAAATTCTGATAATCTTTGAAGGCTAATCTTGCTAGTAAAAATGCTCTTTCTAAGACAATATAAATACAAATAAAGGAAGACGAAATGTCTGAAGATGAAAAGTCTCTAGCAGAAAAATATGCTATAGAACAGGTAAACCATTACAAAGAAAAAGCAAATCATAACAAGTTTGAAAGTATTTGGTGTTTTAAAAGTGCAATGGTGTGCTCGCTCTTATGCCCCCTATTTGTAAGCCTCGGAGAAGGTATCTGGCTATCAAAAGTTATTCCATCCTTATTGTCTGCGTTTGCAGCTTTTTCCACAGCATGGCTCCAATTAAGAAAACCACACGCACTCTGGGCAGTATATCGAACTGCACAACGAAAAATTGAGACTTCCTTAGCTCATTATCAATTTAGGGTGGGAAAATATTCTGGCATGTCGGATTCAATAAAGGAAGCAGATAAACTGCTTATTTCTGAAGTTACCAACTTTGCATCTGAAGCTCACAATACTTGGGCAAAGAATGTACCAGATGCATCAAGTCTCAATAAAACGGTTCTTACTGGTAAAGAGTAAGCTATTTTTAGCTCGGCAATTCTATTCACAACTTGAAACCGTGGCTTGAGTCATCTCGTAGGTCAATATGAAGACGGAGTTTTCCTCCGCTTGATTCAACAATTTGTTTCAACTGGTGTAGGCCATCGACCGTACAGCTATCAATTTGGAAACCTGCATCAGCACCGATACGCTTTAGTAGCTCCATCAGACGAAGCTGAATCAACTGCTTCGAGGCTATCTCTTCGGCGGTGTAAACGACCTCTTGAGACTGCTCTGCAATGATGTCTTCAAGTTTTCTACCCATCTTCTCTGCCTTTGAGGTTAAGCAGGAAAACTTTCACATGTGAAAGTTTTCCTGACCCTGTTTGTTTGGCTAGTTTAGCCAGCAAATGGCAGTAAAACTAGCTCAGGTATACAATCACTTGATTCTCACAATCTGGCTCTGTTTGAGCTCAACTATCTGAAGTTCAAGATCTTCAATACGTGAAAGAGCACTCCTTAGAGCATGACTTAGTTGATGATGTTCTGCGGCCATTGAAGTTAATCTTTGGGTCAATACAGCAACCTTTTCACGATACTGAATTTTTATCTTTCTTTCTTGGTTGCGCTTTTCTCTCAAAATCTCAACGTCGGATTGAACGGCGGCATCAAGCGTAAGGCACTTTAGTTTTTTTACTTCTGATTGAACTCTGAGCTTGAAATCTGGATAGTAATAACAACTGCCATTTCCTAATCCGGCTTCTTCCTCTACAGCTCGAACCGATAATTTACGGTGATCGGGTATTCGTTTGGTTTTTCGTTCGATGATTCGTTGCAAAGCGGCTTCAAGCTTGAGAAGTGTATTTTCTGACTTTTTCATAAATCGATAACCTGCAATGGGTGCTGATACTTTTCAAATTTCAGTCCAAAATCATTCAACACTTTCTCGGCAGCTCGAATCTGTGTAATACAGTGAGCATACTCTGCATGGCTGACATCGGATTGCTGCTTCAGATAGCTACTCAACGCTTGATGTTTCTTTTGCCACCACGACGCTTTTTTATCATCCACGACGCTACCTCCGCCACGGCAATCAACGCAGAATGCGGCATTTATTACCCCATCCATGTCACATTCATAGCCATTTTTACAATAGCTATGTAGGGTGCCATGTAAAGTTAATCGTTTTTCTTTAACCAATCGATACAAGCTATCCCAGTTGCTATAGATCACAGGTTTGTCGTCACGCATGGCGACAATAGCCTTACCAAAGCTTCCCGTTAGCTTCTCATCATTATTGAACCATTTATCAAAGTGCGCCGTTGTTTGTTCAAGTTTTACTTCGTTGAGCAAGTTAATTAGCTCACTGTCTACCTTTATATCCTGTAGGCGGGATTCGATTGCGCCATTCCCATACCATTCGCTCATGCGAACATGGATATGTTTGAATTGCTGCTTAATGGATATAGGGTGGCCCAGTCCATTGCGGATTGCAAAACAGGCAAAAGTGCGTCGAAATTGATGGGTGAGAAAAGGCCAAGGTTCTCCTAACTTAACTTTGTCCTCTATTGCTCCCCCATTTCTTGGATTAAGCTGACGACATTCAGATAATGCTTTTTCATCAACAATTGCACCAATACTTTTCGCGAAGTTTTTCAGCCGATCATTCCATTTAGCACGAGATATGAGAATTGGTAAGTTTTTCCTTTGCGCTTGGCTAAGCCACAAGTTACTGGATGTTTCCATTAGCTTATCTACTTGTCCAGGATCGTTACTATGTGCTGCTAGTTTTACCAATTGTTCACGGGCACATGCGCTCAATGAAATTGCGAGCGATATGGCTTTTTCTACTATAGGGCTGGTGAGCCACTCTTCTTTTTTTCTACCAGCTGCAAGCTTATGTGTTGCCGCTGATACAGAGTGAAATAATTGTCCGTTGATAGTGTAAGTGCGAAAGCTATCCTCATGGAGTTCAAACAGTTCGCTGACCCTCATTCCGCTGAATGCGCCGCAACATATAAAACAAGCGGCTTGAAGATTCGCTCGCCATGTAAATAACCAATTTCCGTCAACATTATGGTTGGGTAGTAAGCCTGTTCCTCTAAGATGTTGCGTGATGATCTCAGATTGAGAACGAGGAGTTGCTTTGTTGATTTCCTCAACGTATTTTTTGCTATTAAGCCTGCCTTCCACATCATAAAGCCACTTCCATCTACCGATGGCTAGCTTATAGTCTACGGCTGCACGGCCAATATCATAGTTTGATTGTAAATCACGTTCGAGTTGGGCGAGTTTTTCTCTATGTGGCCATGCTTTTTCCACGTAGCTGACAGCTTGCCCGTACAATACGTTAACCAATGCTTGTGGTATAGCAAGTGATTGCTTATGTTCTAATTTCTCTTGATCTGCAAGCTTTTTTGCCAACTGTCTATAGTTGATGCTCGGTAATGTTAATTGAAAAGGTAGCCACGGATTCAACCTTTCCACAGCTTGAAGAGCCGTGAAAGCGAGTTCAAGAGTGCGTTTGCTTAATGACTCATTTTGCAAATCTATTTCAAATTTTTGCCAGATATCATGGTTGTTTAATTCACTAAAACTATTGGCTCCGTTATTTTTTAAGCTGACTAACGCTCTTTTTAAACCAATATTAAATCTAGAGGTTAAAGTGGACAATTTGCATTTTTTCCCAAAGCAATGCCCTTGCTCGTATAGCCAGCCATAGGCTATAAGTTTTGCTTCAAGAAGCAAGTTAGGCGAGTCAACTAAATAAGAGAAATCAAATTCTCTTTGGTTTTTATCACTGCCTTTATCCGAGGCATATGGGCTACAATCCCAGCGATTTTGGCCGAAGTGTGCTCTTAATATTTGATGTTGATCTATGCATACAGGTACTTGGTTCAATTTGTCCCAGTTACGCTCTCTGACTAATTGTTCCACATCTTGGGTGTAAAGGTTGAGTGAACTAGGTGCTTCAATTGGCAAGTGTAATAGTGGTTTCATTTCGTCCTCAGCTCATACTCATACTATCTACATCTATCCATAAAGGATGACGACCTTCATCTGCTAATTTTCTTTTAGCTTGCTGTACAATTTTGGGGCTTAATTGTTTTAAGCGGAGGTCAATCTTTGCTAAGGCTTCGCCAAAATTTTTCTGATAATGAGCATTATCTATATGCAGGCATGCCGATTCTTCAATGCATTCGCGAAAACTAAGAGCACACCATAAATCAGTTACCGATTCGACAAGCACTTGATGTTCGCAGCTCCAACATTTGATTAAATCGGCACATGCTAGATTTTCACTTTCAGTTATGAGCCCATGTGCTCGTGCTCTTGATGTAAACTTCTCAGCCATTGCTCCCATCGGCTCTTTGCAATAACTGCCGTTAGCGCTACGAGTGGGAGGAGATGCTCGTCGGATGTATGCTTCATAGGCAAGTACTTCCACTTTTTGTGCTTCTCTAACCTTTTGTTTCGCTGACTCTACACTTTGTCTATCACGCACGATCTGTTCTAAAGTTTGGCTTGTATCTCGGTTCATCAAATCGTTTTCATACTTGTTTCCACTTGAGTATGCATGAGCAACCGTCTGGGGAGTGTTATCAAGAAGAATTGCAGCTTCCAGTGTACCTTTTAGTGCCAAAGTTAAATGACTGCCTGTGGCGCGGAAGCGTCTTGGTACAGGCCATAGTATTTCTCCTTGTTCATCGGTCATCGGAAAGTACCTAGCTAACCATTTAGCTTTGAAGTTATTAAGCAGACATCCGCTCATCATCTGAACTTTTCTTTTTCTGTAGCTGTAAGCTGGTAACAGCAAACCATCAGGTTTAGGATCGACTAGTTTTGAGACGGTCATTAATTGGTCAAAAAATTGGGTTGCATACTTAGGAATTTCTAGCTTGTTATGATCCCCTAGCTCTACAGTGATAGTTTTAAATGCTCTACGTTTAAATGCTGGCATTTGATACCAATTGCTTGATATGGCATGTGTGCTAGTTTGTGGGCGTCTTAAGCTATATAAGACGGTACTGTTACTCCACGTGTAATAACTTAGGAGAAATGTTGCGACATAAAAAATTTTTGATGCACCACCGGCTACTGGATAATCTTTCCCCTTCCAAGAAAAAACCATTGTATGAGCGTTAGAACTAGCTTGAATATGAAACTCAGGATCGATAATGAATTGCTGATACAACTGCTTAAAAATACTTCTTAGCAACGGAAGCAATTGCTTTAAGTCAGCGTCACTATAGCCGCGTGTTGGCTCTGTTTGCGTGCGTCCTGACCGGACCCCTTGTGGATAAATGTGTCGCACGGGAAGATCTAGCCACTGGTATAAAGATGATAAATCACCCCGTAGCTTGCTTTCTGTACTATCTTTGATCTCCCCAAGCCGCTGACGGATGGAGTTATGTTCTAATTCTTTAACAAATGCCATTTCAGATAGCGGTTGAAGCGGTGGAGTTTGCACATCACAAAACGCAAAATGTCTTCTAGCTGCGGTGAATGCATTACCTTTGGTTGCTGGTGAAGCATCTTCCCTGCTCGTAATTGTGATAAACAGTTTCTGTGCTATATCATCCCGGTCTAATAGCTGAACATTTCCCAGCTTTATTTCATGTGTTTTAGGAACCCCGCGATACCTGAATCGATTAAAGTCCAAGAGTGTGTGTGCGTTTGCTCCGTTTCGTATGGGAATACAAAGATGTTCAACCCAGGGAGCTATTAATTTCAATGTCTTGCTCATTAGCGTCCTCTAATGCTTGATGCATAATGCTGTCTAGTACAGATATCTTCTCTTTTAATGCTTCTTTTCTTTTGAGGTACTGCAAGTACTTCCATGTTGTGGATTCATTCTTATGTCCCATCCACCCCATCAGTAAGCTCAGTGCATTCGCAGGCTCAAAACCTGCTTCGAGTAGGCTATGTAGTCGGTAGGTTGCATAGCTACATCTAAGATCATGAAATTTATGCTCAAATTGTATTCCTGACTTAATTATTGAGCGGCGAACTTCTCCAAAGCGAGAGCCTATCGTGTTTGGGTCGTATGGATTACCTTGTTGGCTAATAAATAAGGGTTCGTATCGCTGGGCTGTGGTCAGGGCGTCGAGTTTTTCCTTTGAGACATGAACATCGTGGGATTTTTTTATGTCATGGATGCCTTTGTGGAACTCAATTTTGCTAAGAAGTTTGTCAAGTCGGCGCATTCGCCGCTCACTTATGGCATAAGTTTTCAAGTCTGATAAAAGGCGACTTGTTATCTCAATAGTTCGAGTTTTATTGTATTTTGTAGGTACACCATTACCTGGTCCTATTGTTAACTCGAAATGAGTTATAGAACCTGAGCGTTGAACCGATTGCTCTAGTGCGGCCAAAGTCAATCCTGACGCTTCTTGGATACGTAAGCCGGATTGAGCTGCGAGTAAACAGATCAGCCTAAATTCGCAAGGCACATTACGTAAATGTAGAGCCAAATGAGTGAGTGAAATTTGAGTTAAGGGCTTTAGCCCCCGAATATTCTTACTGGTTGCATCCCTCGGCGTTCTGATGCGCAAGTCTGTAGTTTGGACCAGAAATTTAGGCATCATATGAGCCAGCATGTCGCTTCTCTGTATTCTTACAAATTCGATTTCGAAAGGTTTGTGTTTCTCGCTGATGTGGTAATAACGTTCATGTGCTGCCCATAAATAAAACTGGACAACATGTGTCATATACGTGTTGGCAGTTGAGTATGCGAGCTCACCAGCTTTAACACTCTTGAGAAGTTTGTCATTCCTATATCGATATGTAGGCTTTAAACCCTTTGCTAAGGGGAAGGCGTCCCAGGTTAACTTTTCTGATTCAAGAAAATTCCAATAATGCAAAAGCGCTCGTGCGTAGGAACTTAGATTTTCAAGTCGTTTGCTCGCTTTAAGATGAATGAACCAGTGATTTACTGGTGCAACATATCCCCAGTTTTGGTCATAAATAGTAGGCAATGACCCTAGATTTCGGCCATACAGAAACTCTATAGGGTCCGTTTCAGTGATGATTTCACCACCAATATGCACGTCGTCTGATTTGATCAAGTAAGCCACGGGATGAACTTTGTAATAACTGTTGGTTCATCCAGTATCTGCTACTGCTATCGAGATCCTAAGGCCTGTAATGTACCAATTTGGGCAGTTTGAGTGCTTTCATTGAATGGTAAAAGTTGCTAGCACTTTCACATGTGAAAGTTTTTGGGGATATTCGTAGGAAAGAGATATAGGTTCACACTAGCAGTGGACATCCTATCTTAGCCTGGCCACAGCTGAGTACTAAAGTATCATTCTAGCCGTAGCTCAGGTTTGGACATAAATGAGTCGGCGGATTTGCTTGATTAGAGTTTGAATGATTACTTTCTATATAGCAAAACTCCTAACCTCGTGCCAAATTCACTCATCCTGTACATTATTGGCCTTAATAAACCCAGTCGGATCTGTGCCAGCCATCGGATTATTGGTATGAATACGGGTTAGCAGTCTAGCTGCTCTCGGGGAACAGCAAGAAGGGAGCGGCACTCAGGAAACGTCTAACGTTAAAATCGTAGTTCCGACCGTTCATATGGAAACAGCGGATTTACGATCCTTAAATTAAGCTACTGGAAAAAATCCATATCGACCAATATCCTTGTTCTTAGAAAAGTGGTAGTAAGTCATTTTTGGTTTCAAAGCCTCATCTGGCTCTTGGTTCTCAAATACGATTATTTGCTTATCATTGAACGAATCGCAAAGATCAATGTAGAAAGCAAAAATCATATCTTTTTTTAATTGAACCTCATCATCATTCTCATCATTGTCACCCGCTCGATAAGTGGTCAAAGGAGAATCCAGAATTACAAATTTTGGATGACGTTCAAACTTAGACAAGTATTCCATAAAGCCTAGTGAAAAAGCTGCATAAGAAATTGCTCGGTATCCTTTACCAAAATGGGATCTTGGCTTGCCACCAATTACCAAATCCCTAGTTTTCATATCAAAAGTAACGTCTTCATGTCCGGGAAATGACCAACGCTGTAAGATTGCGCTAATGTTCTTACACAAGGCGGTTAACTCAGCACTAAAATCAGGAAAAACATATTTTTCAGTTCTGTCTTCAAGCTGAACACGCAATTCTCCTATTTCTTTTAATAAGCTTTCACGAGAGTCTACTATGGCTCTTTGTTTCAAAAATTCATTCTTTTTACTATTTAATAGTCGAATAGCTACATTATAGTCCTTAAACTTCGAAGATATATTCCCTTCTATGATTTCCGATATCTCTTTAACTGCTATTTCTTTTTGAATTATCTCATTTTCAAGTGCTTGATACTCTTGCTTTAGATCCTCAATTGAATCAGTTAACCCTTTAACTCGATATCTATTTTTATTGATTTCCGCCTCGGTGCTTTGCACCAATTGCTTTAGCTCTTCTACATCTTTTTCTTGTTCAAACTCATGTCCGCAAGTAGGGCAATTAGCTAACTCGTATAGCTCAATAAAAGAAGCCGCTTCAGCTCCTGCCTCTAACCTTTCTAAATCTGAATTATATTTCTCAATTAAAAGGCTGAATCTCCCCTGTAGTAAAAGGTTCTCTTTTTCTGCTTCACGTAACTTACTTAGCTCACCCCTAAATTTATTTCTTTTAGAATCAAGTTCACTACTGGCTTCAACCAGAGCGGTTAGTTCGTTTTGAGCCTTAGATAGAGATTCCTCTAACTCATTCAATTCTGAGTCTAACTTTTCTGTTGTGGACTTTACTTCTTCATGGTTAGAAAATTTCTTGGCAACATACTCTTCCAAAGCTTTAACACGCGATTCTACAGCTCCTTCTGTATCTTGTTGTTGTTTCAAATCTTTAACCACTGAATCATCTGCACCAGTAAGCAAAGTTTTAAGTAATGACGTTTCTTGAGTATACTCTCGCTGGCCTTCACCCAGAGGTGATGATTCGGTAATCATCCGTCCTTCATCGACTAAGAATAATTTACTCAGTACGCGCAAAGTCAAAGAAGAGGTTTTTAAACTCTGTACACCGTTTACTAATACTTTTCCGTTTAAGCCCAGTTTTCCGAGAATATGTGCCGATAGGTTATTTTTTCCTTTGTGGCTTGGGTTTAAAACAATAGTTTCTGATTCTGTACCATCTGGCTCAAGTTCAATTAGAGTAACTTGAGGTCTGGTAGCTGATATCTCCCTTCGAAGAATAAAGCTTTCTTTTTCATCAACTTTAATTTCTGCTTCAACTGTATTGTAGCCTTTAGCTTCGTCAATATTTTTAGGAGGCTCTTCACCACCAAAAATATATTGAAAACATTTAATGACATATGACTTACCAGTATCAGATGCACCAGCGACAACATTGAGTCCTTTATCAAAGCAAAGTTCAGCCTTCGGCTTGCCTTTTCCTATCACGGATATTCTTTTAATAATCATGTCGAACTAGACACTCCTTTTCTTAATTCCATTATTGGTATCTGGATAATCCGATCGTAATTCTCAGACAACCAACTTAATCTTTCCCAAATCTTGATGAAATAACTTGAGTTTAAGCAACTAACGAAGCTATTTGTATTTTCATTCGCACAAAATGATTTTCCCTTTTCATCATAGCGAACATCAATTAGCCCTTTTTTAATAAAAAACAAAAGCGAATTAGGTAACAACTCTCTCCGTTGTGCAATTTCTGCTAAATGATTTGGGACTGCAGGATGAAGGTTTGATGGCCCATTGAATTCGCTCGAATACAATAGCGCGTAATCTAATAACACCAGTTCATCTATGTCGAATTTCTCACCTTCCATACTCGACAGTATTAGTGCGACTCTAGTTGCCAATTCGACATCACTATTAAATATCTGAGGGACTTTAAGTTTTACTTGTTCCATTTTAAAGATCCTTTATTCACCAATTGGTGGCAAGCGCCTTTCTTGTCTCGAATACTCATGTATAGATTTAATGGATGCGATGAAAATGAAACTTGTGTTACGTGGTTCGAGATAGCCAAATATTTATCCCAGCCATTGTTGTGAACCATCAGAACGAGGCTAGAAATTGCTTCATAACAATCTTCAAGCAAATTTTCATATGTATCAGGAGGCATTGAGTCTCTGGAAAATTTTTCTAAGCTTTCTGCTGAATAGAAGTTTTTACGCGCACTTTTTAATTCCGTCAAAAACTCAGGAAAGGCTTCTAAATCATCAGCAGAACTCACCTGAGATTCTATAGATTCTATTGCCTTTAGTAACTCTGAAATATATTTCAATTCATTGCTTTGAATATCATTTGGAGGTGTTGCAGGGGCTGGTCGATCAAACTCTAATGCTCCAAATCTTCTTATGTAATAAGGAGTATGATTTTTATGTAATTCGATAAGCTTCAACTGTGGGATTTGATCAAATATTGTAAAATCAACATCATGCTCAACGAACTTAAGAAAATCGCCTTCTAGGCTTACACTCTTTTTCTTGGTGATTTTGTCTTTGCACTTTTTATCCCAACCAGAAATGAGTTCTGCTTTCAGCTTATTAGAATCTTTAAGGGCGTTAAGGCTAACACCATTTAAGCCACTCTTTACAACAAAGTAATATTTTGTAGGCATAGAAAAATGCCCTTGATGTGAGTGGTAACAAAGCTTACCTATTTCTAATAGAACATCTGCCAAATTCAATGGTGAGCTGTAATATTTGCACTGAAAATTCTCCCAACTTCCATCAGGGGTGTAAGCAATAACGTCACGCCCCATATCACCTGCCCCCCCAACACGATTGACTCGTAAATACTGTGTTTTCCAATAAGTTGCAAGTTCACAAGTAAATTCTTCCCAATCGTCCGCGTCCATTTGCTGCAAACGCCTTAATGGCGATATGATTTCGCCAGTTAAAGCTGATACTGCCGACAAAGGAGCATGGGTGTTTTTGGGGGAGGGGATTTCCTTTTCTAGTTCCATCTATATAAGTCATCCAAATTTAAAATTATTATTCTGCTTATTATCTTCCTATATTTTACTTAAAAAATATACCGTGGCGAGCTCCCAGAACACTAGACTGATTAGAAAAAATATGTCAAGTACTTAGCTGATAATCTGACGGATAAGTGTGCTAGTTTGGAATGGGCATAAACGTGTTAGAAGAGGCCGTGAATCGATGAGTCGATAAATGAAGGCCAGAGAACGATGCTCTGGCCTCTCAGTATTTCTACAGTACGAACGTGTGTAGGTGGGTTTTCTACATTAACCCCTCATAGTAACGAACTCTTCAGCGCCCGTCGGGTGGATAGCAACGACCGCATCGAAATCGGCCTTAGTTGCGCCCATTTTCATAGCGACGCCGAAACCTTGAAGGATTTCGTCCATACCAAAACCAATACCATGAATACCGACGACTTTTTCGTCCTTGCCAGCGCAGACTAACTTCATCTTACAGGCTTGGCGATGGGCAGTTACGGCGGTGTACATTGAGGTAAACGTCGAGGTATACACTTTAACGTTATCATCGCCGTATTGAGTGCGCGCTTCTGGTTCGGTCAAACCCATAGTGCCGATTGGTGGATGGCTGAACACGACCGTTGGGATCAGGCTGTAATCCATTTTGGCATCTGTCATGCCGTTAAATAAACGCTCGGATAACAAACGGCCCGCTTTAACCGCAACTGGGGTGAGCTCTACACCGCCCGCCATAATGTCGCCGACACAGTAAATTCCTTTGTGAGTCGTATTTTGTTGCTCGTCAGTGATGACATAGCCTTTGCTATCTAATTGCACTTCGGTGTTTTCTAAGCCGATATTGCCCGTCGCAGGTGAACGGCCAATTGCCCAAATCAAGCAATCGACTGTGATGCTTTCACCGTTTTCTAAGCTCAGTGTTAGGCTGTCATCGGAATTTTTAACCACAGCCTTGGGTACGCTATGGGTGTGCAATGTTGGTCCTTCGGTCGCCATGGCTTCAACGAGGGCATCGACTAAGATGGGGTCAAAGTTACGCAGCGGCGCATGTTTACGCACTAATAAGTGAGTTTCACTGCCTAGAGCGTGTAACACGCCAGCGACTTCAACGGCGATATAGCCCGCGCCAACAACGGCAACGCGCTTTGGTTGCTCGCGTAGGGCGAAGAAACCATCGGAATCGATACCGTATTCGGCACCAGGAATGTTCGGAATAGTCGGCGCGCCGCCAGTGGCGATGAGGATGTTATCGGCAGTGTAATGTTCGCCGTCCACTTCAATAGTGTTGCCATCGACAAAACGGCCGTAGCCATTTAACAGGGTCACTTTGTTGTTGGCAAAACCACGGCCGTAGGCATCATGAATACGGCCAATGTAGGCTTCGCGGTTTTCGACCAAGGTATTCCAATCGAATTTATTAACAGTGACGTCGAAACCATAATCTTTGGCGTAAAGGTTCATCGCTTCGGCAACATGGGCGCCATACCACATGACTTTTTTCGGCACACAGCCTACGTTTACACAGGTGCCACCTACGTGTTTGGCTTCGATGAGTAGAACCTTAGCGCCACGCATTGCTGCTCGGTTTGCTGAGGCGATACCGCCGCTGCCTGCGCCTAGGCAGATATAGTCAAAATGTTGAGCCATGAGTTTCTCCGTCTTACTTCAAGGATGAGATGCTTTACAGCAGAAGGTCATTGTAGGGGTGTTTGCGATAACAGACCAGCCCATTGCATGACTAACGCATAAGACCGTACTTTGACTGAAAAAGATCCTGAACTTTACACTTACCCGAACTGGGCATCAGCTGTTCATCGGGTCGCCGTCTAGCGGCGATATTGGCAATTAGAGTGATCGTTTTGAGCGGGACCTTCTGCGCCACATTTCAAACATTGCCATTCCTTTTGGCGGGCGCTGAGTTCGTCGGCTTGATGCGTAGCGGCATTATCTTGTTTGCCGCCGAGTTGCGCTTCTAACTGATCCATACGTTTATCGAGCCAGCGGCAGTTGGGATCATTGGCTACGTGTTCACGGCTGGCAAGTTGTTGCTTGCGGCTGAGTTTTTTACTCTTAGTGGCTTTGGTCGATTGCGTGTCTTTAGTTGATTTAGTGGCTTTGGATGGCTCTGCTGGCGTGAGAGTGGGAGCCGAATACTCGAAACTGCTTTGCACTTGGTTAGGCAGATTAATCGGTTTGCCATCACTGTCGAGCAAGGTGCCTAGGGGCAAAGGTGCGGTTTGTGTCGATTGTGATAAGGACTCCAGACTCGGTTCAGATTCAGGCTCAAGTTCAAGTAATTGCTGTGCGTCAGCCGAGTGTATGACTGGGAGAAAAAACAGAAGTAAGGCAATAACGGCGGTGCGGATGAGATAAAAGTGCTGGGCTAACATTCCCTGTTCCTCGGCAAAATCGATATGAATGGTGAGTCGTTCCGTCGACGTTTTGAGTGTAGTTAGTGAGCGTTATTTTGCCAAATGGAGCGGGATAAATTGACAGAGGAAGGTTGTAATACGACGCTACAAAACACTGAGCTAAAAACCACGGCGCTAAGAATGGAGTTAAAACGTCATCGCAAAGTGGATGCCGGCATAGGTCTCATCTTGCGAACTCATATCGCCATTCGCAGTCGCTTCTTGCTCAATATCTCCTTGGGCAATGCTGTGGCTGATGTGACCATCGATACTCAGGTAGGATGACAGCTGATAACTGGCTTCGAGGCCAAATTGCAAGTTATTGCGGCCATCGTGTTCTTCTGTGCGGTATTTAAAATCAAACCCTTGAGTGATGTATGGCGTGAGGCTGAGCTGATCTGTGACATGCCAATAGCTGTGTAAACTCACTTCAACAAAGTAACCCGCAGCCTCGGTGGAATAGACATAACTTGCCGATGGTACTAGCCAAGGTTCAGCTGTGTAAGCGAGTTCGGCAAATAGCTCGTTATCGTGGCAACGGCTATTGCTGTAGCCTTCAATGCGTTGATATCCCACATTAGCCTCTAGGTTTTCGGCCACGTCGAATCCATATTCAAAGCCGATATTCCACTCAGTGTAGGCTTGGCTATCGCCGCGGCCAACTAAAGCGTAGGCGGTGATATTGTCTTGCTGGACTGCGGCATTCAGCCAATAGATGCCGCCATCTTGCAGATTATTACGACCCTGTGAGACGTATTGACTGTCCCAACCTAAATCCAGTGTTACTGCTAAGGCTTGGCTATTCTGGCTGGACAATCCGGCGCTTGAAATGCTCTCGATGCTTTCTAGGCTCTCATTGGCGAATGCGTTGTAGCTAAGGCCGTTGATGCCTAAAGTGCAGAGGATGCTCGCCATCAGTTTTACTGAGTGTGTTGCCATATTTTTGCTGATTTAGGTAGAAATGCGTTTGTTAGGGCGAGAATACCTTCCCCATAGATAAGTGTTAATGCGAATTGATTCGATTTGCGATCAAGCCGACAATAATGCTTAGGTACATTAAGCGTAAATGCTAAATGCGAACGAGTTCACTTTTTTTAAGTAGAAATAGCGTTAGCAAGGCGTTCGAAGGGGGCAATCGGTTTTCTCGCCTTGATAAATAGCCTGTTAGCCCTTATCTATAAGTGATACAGATTGTTGAGGAGTCAATATGAGCAACCCTTTGCTTAGCGGCGCAAAATTACCGCTTTTTTCACAGATTAAACCGGAACATATTCAAGTCGCCGTTGAGCATGCCATTGCTCAGTGCCGCACTAAGATT
Source organism: Shewanella septentrionalis (assembly GCF_025370265.1). Classification (NCBI taxonomy): domain Bacteria; kingdom Pseudomonadati; phylum Pseudomonadota; class Gammaproteobacteria; order Alteromonadales; family Shewanellaceae; genus Shewanella; species Shewanella septentrionalis. The sequence goes on from NZ_JAMTCC010000010.1 coordinate 19,177, forward strand.
GATCAAGTGCTGCAGAATCAAGGTCCTTACACTTGGGACAACTTGGTCGCGCCACTAGAACAGGTTGACGATGAACTGAGCCAAATTTGGTCGCCCGTTTCTCACATGAATTCAGTGACCAGTACCGATGAATGGCGCGCTGCTCATGATGCTTGTTTGCCATTATTGTCGGAATACGGCACCTATGTTGGTCAACACCAAGGTTTGTATCAAGCCTATAAAGCCCTGCGTGCATCGAATGAATTTGCACAATTGAGCCAAGCCCAGCAGAGGGTGATTGAACACAGCCTGCGCGATTTTGAACTATCGGGTATTGGCTTAGATGACGCGCAAAAAGTGCGTTATGGCGAAATGGTCAAACGTCTTTCTGAACTCACCAGTGGCTTTTCGAATCAATTACTGGATGCGACTCAAGCTTGGACTAAGTTGATCACAGATGAGGCTGAGCTTGCTGGCTTGCCTGAGTCTGCCAAAGCCGCCGCTAAGGCAATGGCCGATGCGCGTGAGTTAGACGGTTGGTTATTCACCTTAGATTTCCCTTCTTATTTACCTGTCATGACTTACAGCGAAAACCGCAGTCTTCGCGAAGAGTGTTACCGCGCCTTCGTTACGCGCGCCTCGGATCAAGGTCCCAATGCTGGCGAGTTTGATAACAGCCCGCTGATGGACGAAATCCTTGCTTTGCGCCACGAACTCGCATTGTTACTCGGTTTTGACAGTTTTGCCGACAAATCCCTAGCGACGAAAATGGCTGAAACGCCGGCGCAGGTGATGGCATTTTTAAATGAGCTAGCGCTGCGCTCAAAGGATCAGGCTAAAGCTGAATTGGCCGAGCTGAGAGCGTTTGCCGAGACGGAATACGGCGTGAGCGAAATGGCATCTTGGGACTTAAGTTTCTATGCCGAGAAGTTGCAGCAGCATAAGTATGAGATTTCACAGGAAATCCTGCGTCCATACTTCCCCGAAGATAAAGTGCTCTCGGGTTTGTTCTACACAGTATCGCGTTTATTCGGTCTTAAGATTGTCGAGCAAAAAGACTTTGACCGTTGGCATAAGGACGTGCGTTTCTTCGATATTCATGACGAAACCGGCGAACACAGAGGCAGTTTTTACCTCGACTTATATGCCCGCACGGGTAAGCGTGGTGGCGCTTGGATGGATGACTGCCGCGTACGCCGTCAAACCGCCGATGGATTACAAAAGCCAGTGGCCTATTTGACCTGTAACTTTAATGGCCCGGTCGATGGCAAACCTGCGCTGTTCACCCACGATGAAGTGACAACCCTGTTCCACGAATTTGGCCATGGTATTCACCATATGCTGACCAAAATCGATGTTGCAGGCGTGTCGGGTATCAATGGTGTGCCTTGGGATGCGGTCGAGTTACCGAGCCAATTTATGGAAAACTGGTGCTGGCAGGAAGAAGCCTTGGCCGAAATTTCTGGTCACTTCGAAACGGGTGAGCCATTACCTAAAGCCTTGTTAGATAAGATGCTGGCGGCGAAAAACTTCCAATCTAGCATGATGATGCTGCGTCAACTTGAGTTCTCGTTGTTCGATTTTAGAATGCACCACGAATACGACCCCGCTAAAGGCGCGCGCATTCAAGAAACCTTAGACGAAGTGCGTCGTCAGGTAGCCGTATTAACGCCGCCAGACTTTAACCGTTTCCAACATGGTTTTGCCCACATTTTTGCGGGCGGCTATGCTGCGGGTTATTACAGCTATAAATGGGCAGAAGTGCTGTCGGCGGATGCGTTTTCCCGCTTCGAAGAGGAAGGGATTTTCAACCCTGAAACGGGTCGTCGCTTCCTGCACAATATCCTCGAAATGGGTGGCTCAGCCGAACCTATGGACTTGTTCAAACAGTTTATGGGACGTGAGCCGAATATCGATGCCCTGTTAAGACATTCAGGCATTGCTGCATAAGCTAGATAAGCAATTGTTCACCTTGATAAATCAGCCCATTATAACGGGCTGATTTTCTCTGAGCATTTAGTTTTGCTAAACGATAAAAAGGCGTCATCTGACGCCTTTTTTGTGACATAGATCCCGCTTGCCCTGTGGTATGACCTCTGTTAGCCTGTGGCTCTTATTCCAAGGGCGACTCGTTATGAATCTGTATTTTCGTTTGTTTTGGTTGTTATTTTGGCGCACGCGTCACTGCCGTAAGATCGATTTTTTAGGGACAAGCCGTATCACGTATCGTGCTTTACCGAGCGACTGCGATATCAATTTCCATCTGACTAATTCCCGCTATCCCGCGTTTATGGATCTGGCGCGGACTTATATGCTGGCCGAGATGGGTCTATTGAAACGTTTCTTAAAGTTGAAGTGGATGCCGATAGTTAACGCCGCCGAGTTTACCTATATTCGCGATATCAAGCCGCTAAAAACCTTTGAAATTGAAACTAAAGTTGTCGGTTGGGATGAGAAGTATTTCTATATTGAACAACGCTTTGTGAGCGAACGTGGCCTACATTGTATCGTCCATGTGCGCGGTGTATTTGTGTGCAAAGGTAAGCAAGTGCCGCTCGATGTGTTAGTGAAAGAGGCGGGTTATACTGATGCCGCACCTGAATTACCGCCAGAAGTCGTGAAGTGGAAAGCATTTTTGCAGTTGAAGAAAGAACGCAATATGTGATCTTGTTGAGGCATGACTTACCCCGCTAAGGTATGCCTCTTATTCCCGCCGTTTCCTCCATTTCAGCCAGCAACACCTCTTCTTGTACTAACATCCAAGCGCCGCGCAATTGTGCCTGTTGCCAATAGCGCACGATTTCATCCAAATCCAATAGATTTAAGTGTTGAAAGCTATAACTTAAACAAGGGATTAGGGCGCAGTCGGCTAAGGTAAAACTGTCGCCACAAACCCAATGGTGTTGCGTGAGTTGCGTGTCTAAGCGTTGAAACTGGGCCAGTAGTTGTTTCTCTAATTGTTTGATTTCGAACTCGTTGCTGTCCTCGGTATGCTTCAACTTTTCTAATTGAAATAATGGGTTATTAATATCATTGTCTATGATGCGATCGAACAAACGCACCTGTAAGTTGCGTTGCGGTTCTTGGGGGAGCAACTGGGTACTGTTATTAAAATGCCTATCTAGGTATTCGATAATAATGCTGGACTCGGGGATCAACTGATCATCCTGGGTTTTGAGTAGCGGAACTCTTGCCTGTGGATAGGTTTGGTGAAATTCCTTGCGAGACAAAGGGTCGCGTAGATCTATGATTCTGGGGTAGAAGTTGGCCTGCTTTTCATAAAGTGCGATGAGCACTTTCTGTGAATAGCGTGATAACGGGTGATAAAAAAGCTCCATAGGCACTAACTCCAAACCCTGAATTTTACTGACTTTACGCCTTAACTTTAGTCGTAATTAAGGTGCTTGCTGTAAGAGTTTTTCTAAAAAATGCAGGGGTAAACACAATTTTTAGCTGCACAGCCAAATGATCCATCAAGGATAAAAATCGGTATTATTAACGACATATCAAAAGTGTCGGGATTTAATCATTTTAAAGGTAATAATATGAGCCAGTTAGAGCGTTTTTCATCTATTTATGCCAGAGCCAGTGAGCGCAAAGGCGGGGCTGCGGGACTCGAAGCCTTGTTGTCTGGTTGCCTGTCCGATGATGAAATTCGCCAGTATCGTGATGCTGAATTATTGTCAGCGATGAGCCGTCAGGTGTTTCAAAGTGGTTTTGTATGGCGGGTGGTTGTTAATAAATGGCCTGAATATGAGAAGTCATTCTTCGGATTTGAACCGCATAAAGTGTTGATGTTATCCCCTGAACAAATTCAAGCGCGGGCGAGTGATGCGACGCTGATCCGCCATCTAAAAAAGACCCAAGCTATTTATGACAACGCCTTAATGATCCACGATGTTGCTCGCGAACATGGCAGCTTGGCGCAGCTGATCGCCGCTTGGCCGACGCAGGATATTATCGGTTTATGGGCACTGTTGAAGAAACGTGGTACTCGACTTGGCGGCAACACAGGTCCTTATTTTCTGCGCGGTATTGGTAAAGATACCTTTTTGTTAACCGATGATGTGCAAGGCTATTTTAAAGCGCACAAATTGGTCGATGCGGGTTTTACGTCGCAGACAGCGCTTAAACAAGTACAAGCTGTATTTAATCAGTGGCAACAGGAATCAGGGCGTTGTTTGGCCGACATCAGCCGTATTTTGGCCTGTAGTGTAGGGGATAATCGAATTTAGGATATTTAGATTTAGCACTTGTAAGCGCAACATAAAAAAGACCAGCCGCGGGGGCTGGTCAAGGCTCTATTTATCAAGCCACTGGAGTGCCGCAGGGAAGCAGCGGATAACGCGACTAACTAAACTTAAAAACTTTTGCTGATGCCAACCACAAATCTGTCATCGAAGATTTCAGTCTGAGTACCATAGACTTTATGGTCGGTATCGACTGTGCTGCCGTGGTAACGGACATCAAAATTAAGCCCGTAGAACATTTTGCTTAGACCTAAGTTCCAGTGTCCCCAACCTTCGGCACCTTCACCGCTCAAGTCTTGATAACCGACAGAGCCTGAGATTTTTACGCCATTATTGAAGTTGTAGCTTGGGTGCAAGGCGTAGTTCACGCCGTGCCAGCCATCGACACCAAACCAGTCATCGACTGTGGGCGTGACTTCTAATTGCAGGTTGGCACGGCCAAACTGTTTGCCCACTTTGAGCCAGAGTTCTGTGTAATTTGAATAGGATGCACCCGGGTAGAGGTATGAAAATAGCATTACATCATAGGTAAATCCTGAGTCGCCAAATTCACCAGCTTTGCCGATAAAAGGCGCGGTAACTATCTCTAAATTAGGATCGGCAAACTTGATGTTGGAGCTAAATACCCCTGCATACCAACCTTCATTATGATTCCAGCTTAAGGTGCCTTGCACTACGGGGATATCACCATCTAAGGTTTCAGATTCACCGCGGAATACATAATCGGAGGCAAAGTTAACATTGGCATTAATCGTACCGCCTAAGAGCTGGTTGTCATCGGCCGCTTGGACAGTCATAGCAAGGGAAAGTAACGCCCCGCTAAGCAAAAATGTAGTGCGAGTCTTCATAATCATTATCTCAAAATTATTTCAAAATATTGGGAGTTGTTAGCGCAACATTATCGTAAAAATAAGTTGTGAATAGCCGTGATGCTTGGAATGAACCAATCACGAAAATATGTGAATGAATATGAACAAATGCGTTTTAAAGCGAGGAGTTTTTAGCTTTGTAAGCAATATTCGTCATTAAAGAAGTGTTATTTGTGGGAGTCTGAGTTTCATTTAATGGGGTATTAAACTGGATTTCGGGTTTGCTCCGCCTATGGGGAATCACTAAAATAACCCGCTCAGTATGATTTGAGACGGTTAATTTTATTGTTGTGGGTTTGACTTAAACCATTGGCACCGCATTTCGACCATATTAAGCGGTTTGAGGTAACAAATTGCACATTAATCCGCTAAATGATGTTTTTTACGCGCTGGCAGTCTGAAGCCAATTCTTTGCTTACTCTCTTTCGGTATTATCAGTTTTAATAGGGTCGTTTTTAACGGCTAGATGCTGAGAGTGGCCTGAGTAAAAACAGCAGCGCTGTGTTTTCGTCTCTATGTACAAATTATTGCAACAAGTGGCGGTTAAGCTAACGCCGTTGAGCTGTGTGCCTTGGCCTGCGCTAAGTGTAGAATATGAACAGATTTGCAACATATTCAATATGGAGTAGGCTTATTGGGTGTTTTACGGCATATCCCTCTAACAATGTTGCTCAAAGTTAACGGGATTCTTAAATCGAATAACAATTCGATGAATATAGTAATGCCGAATGAGTGAAAATTTTCATTAGTTTACAATTTAGTTTCGTTATCTTCCTTGTTGATTCATATAGGCTATGAGATAAATAACGGATTTGATTTTAGTTACAATTACGGCTCGTGTCAGCGCAATAAGTGTACTGGTATGTGGGCAGTTAATATTTGAAGGAGTTCTCATGCGGCAGACAATTAAACTTGCCTCAGTTATAAGCGTGGCGTTATGGATGGCAGCTTGCAGCCCTCAAGAAGAGAAAGCTCAGGCGGGCGCTGGCCCACGTAGTATGGAAGTGGGAATCCTTAATGTTGTTGCCCAGCCACAAGTGATTCAGGTGGAATTACCTGGACGCAGTAAAGCTTTCCTCGAGGCTGAAGTTCGTCCACAGGTTAACGGTATTATCACTAAGCGTAGTTTTGTTGAAGGCGGCAATGTGAAACAGGGTGAATCCTTGTATCAGATTGACTCTTCAACTTACAAAGCTGCGTTAGTCAGTGCCAATGCCGATTTAGCCAGAGCCAATGCGGGTTTAGCCTCAGCAAAAGCTAAGGCGGCACGTTATCAGCAACTGGTGAAAACCAACGCCATCAGTAAGCAAGAATTTGATGAAGCTGAAGCGGCTTACAAAGAAGCATTAGCGAATGTCACAGTGGCAGAAGCTGCGATCAACACAGCTAAAATCAACCTGCAATACACTGAAGTATTAGCGCCTATTTCTGGTCGTATCGGTAAATCGAGTGTGACTGCGGGTGCATTAGTGACTGCCAACCAAAGCCAAACATTGGCGACGATTCAACAACTTGATCCTATCAATGTGGATATCGCGCAATCGAGTGCGCAGTTGTTACGTCTTAAGGCTAAGTTGAAGCAAGGTAAGCTACAAGCGTCAGAAAATGCAGACGTGCAATTGTTGCTCGAAGATGGCACACAATACAGCCATCCAGGTAAGTTACAGTTCGCCGAAGTGAGTGTGGACCCAAACACTGGTTCAGTCATTCTGCGCGCTGAATTCCCTAACCCTGAAGGTATCTTGTTACCTGGTATGTATGTTCGCGCTATGTTGAATGCGGGTACTGATCCACAGGCTATCTTAATTCCACAAAAAGCCATCACGCGTAACTCTAAAGGTGAAGCTGTGGCTATGGTGGTGAATGACCAAGGTTTAGTCGAAGCGAAAACTGTGACGACCGCTGAAGTGATTAACAACCAATGGCGAGTCACTTCTGGTTTAGCTGTGGGCGATAAGTTGATTGTGGAAGGATTACAGAAAGTTCGTCCCGGCGCTCCAGTAACCACCAAAGTTATTTCTGAAACGCAAGCACAATAGGGCATAGCTATGGCACGTTTTTTTATTGATCGCCCCATCTTTGCGTGGGTGATCGCCTTGATTATCATGCTGGCAGGGGTCCTCTCGCTCCGCTCGCTGCCAGTGTCTCAATATCCTAACATTGCACCACCGACCGTGGTGATCAGTGCTAACTATCCTGGCGCTTCCGCTAAGATTGTTGAAGATTCTGTGACTCAGGTGATTGAGCAACGTATGACGGGTATCGATCACCTCCGTTATATCTCCTCAACCAGTGACAGTTTTGGTAATGCGTCTATTACCTTAACCTTCAACGCCGAAGCCGATCCGGATATTGCACAGGTTCAAGTTCAGAACAAGTTACAGGGCGCTATGACCCTGTTACCGCAAGAAGTACAGTCGCAAGGGGTTAACGTTAACAAGTCGAGTTCAGGCTTCTTAATGGTATTAGGCTTCGTATCGACCGACGGTTCGTTAGATAAAGGCGATATTGCCGACTACGTGGGTGCGAACATTCAAGATCCTATGAGCCGTGTTCCGGGCGTAGGTGAAATTCAGCTGTTCGGTGCCCAATATGCGATGCGTATATGGCTAGATCCGTTGAAGCTGACTCAATACAGCTTAACCAGCTTAGATGTTGTTGCGGCGATTCGTTCTCAAAACGCTCAAGTCTCCGCTGGACAGTTAGGTGGCGCGCCATCTGTGGCTGGCCAAGAGCTGAACGCGACGGTATCGGCTCAAAGCCGCTTACAAACGGCGGAAGAGTTTCGCAAGATTATCCTTAAATCGGATATTTCAGGCGCAAATGTCTTCCTCGGTGATGTGGCGCGAGTTGAGTTAGGTTCTGAAAGTTATGCCGTGGTGTCACTGTATAATGGTCAACCTGCAACAGGGTTAGCAATTAAGCTGGCAACGGGTGCTAACGCTCTGGATACCGCATCAGCGGTTCGTGAAAAAATTGCTGAGATGAAGCCTTTCTTCCCGCAGGGGTTAGAAGTGGTTTATCCATACGATACAACACCTTTCGTAGAGCAATCTATCGAAGGTGTGGTGCATACCTTGCTTGAAGCTATCGTACTTGTGTTCGTCATCATGTACCTCTTCCTGCAAAACTTCCGTGCAACCTTGATCCCGACCATTGCGGTACCTGTGGTATTGCTGGGTACCTTTGCGATTCTATCGATGGCAGGGTTCTCGATTAATACCCTAACCATGTTCGCTATGGTGCTCGCCATCGGTTTGCTGGTGGACGATGCGATTGTGGTGGTGGAAAACGTCGAGCGGGTGATGTCCGAAGAGGGCTTAAGTCCACTCGAAGCGACGCGTAAGTCGATGGACCAAATTACCGGTGCCTTAGTCGGTATTGGTCTGACCCTATCTGCTGTGTTTGTACCTATGGCATTTATGTCAGGTTCAACGGGTGTGATCTACCGTCAGTTCTCGATCACTATCGTCTCTGCGATGGCGCTGTCTGTACTGGTGGCGTTGATTTTAACGCCAGCACTGTGTGCGACTATGCTCAAGCCGGTCAAGAAGGGCCATGGTCACATAGAAACAGGCTTCTTCGGTTGGTTTAACCGTACTTTCGATAAGCTGACTAATCGTTATGAATCGAGCGTAGCCGGTATCATCAAACGCAGCTTCAGAGTGATGACGATTTATGTTGTGCTGGTGATTGCAGTGGGTTGGATCTTCATCCGTATGCCTACCGCCTTCTTGCCAGACGAAGACCAAGGTATTTTGTTTACCCAAGCGATTTTGCCGACTAACTCAACCCAAGAAAGCACCCTAAAAGTATTGGAGAAAGTGTCTGATCACTTTATGGCTGAAGAAGGCGTGAGATCGGTATTTAGCGTGGCGGGCTTCAGTTTTGCGGGTCAAGGGCAAAACATGGGTATCGCTTTCGTTGGCTTGAAGGATTGGTCTGAGCGTGAAGCGCCAGGCATGGATGTTAAGTCTATTGCGGGTCGTGCCATGGGTGTGTTCGGCCAGATGAAAGATGCCTTAGTTTTCGCCTTCGTACCGCCTGCGGTTATCGAGTTGGGTACGGCGAACGGTTTCGACATGTACTTGCAGGATAAGAACGGCCAAGGTCACGAGAAGTTAGTGGCGGCACGTAACCAACTACTGGGCATGGCGGCACAGAATCCAAATCTGGTGGGCGTGCGTCCTAATGGCCAAGAAGATGCGCCGATTTATCAATTACATGTAGATCACGCTAAGTTAAGCGCGTTAGGCATTGAAATCACCAATGTGAACAGCGTGCTTGCGACGGCTTGGGGTGGTTCTTATGTGAACGACTTTATCGACCGCGGCCGCGTGAAGAAAGTGTATGTGCAAGGTGATGCCCAGTATCGTATGCAACCAGGAGACTTAGACACTTGGTATGTGCGCAATAACAAGGGCGACATGGTGCCATTCTCAGCCTTTGCGACGGGTACATGGGAATACGGTTCCCCACGTCTAGAGCGCTTTAACGGCTTACCGTCTATGAACATTCAGGGTGCTACGGCTCCTGGGTTCAGTACCGGCGCGGCGATGGAAATCATGGAAGACCTTGCTAAGCAGCTTCCTCCTGGTTTTGGTGTTGAGTGGAACGGCTTATCGTACGAAGAGCGTCTATCGGGTAACCAAGCGCCTGCGCTGTATGCCTTGTCGATCTTAGTGGTATTCCTCGTACTCGCTGCACTCTATGAGAGCTGGTCGGTGCCGTTTGCCGTTGTGCTTGTGGTGCCACTCGGGATCATCGGTGCCTTGATTGCAATGAACGGTCGCGGCTTGCCAAACGACGTATTCTTCCAAGTAGGACTGTTAACCACAGTAGGTTTGGCAACTAAGAATGCCATCTTGATTGTGGAATTCGCGAAAGAGTTCTACGAGAAAGGTTCTGGCTTAGTCGAGGCGACCCTGCATGCGGTACGTGTACGTTTGCGCCCTATTTTGATGACGTCTCTTGCCTTTGGTTTAGGTGTTGTGCCGTTAGCCATTAGCTCGGGTGTGGGTTCTGGTAGCCAAAACGCCATTGGTACTGCGGTACTTGGCGGTATGATGAGCTCGACCTTCCTAGGTATTTTCTTCGTACCATTATTCTTCGTGATAGTGGAGCGCATCTTCAGTAAGCGTGAGAAGAAAGCTAAAGAAGAGAAGCCAAGCTCAGCTGAATAAGCTCAGTCGTTTCTAAACTAAAGCCCTGCAATTGCGGGGCTTTTTGTTATTTTAATGCTGTTAGTTATAAAGATGGATAGGCACTGTGCGCGAGTTCTGGCATATTGCGCTTAGGCCGTTAAGAGGACGAAACATGGATGATGCAGCATTGGAATTGCAAAAACTAGATGCACTACTTGCAAAGGGGAAGATGTACGTCATTTTAGTCTTTGGCGTATTTTTCTGGGGTATGTTGGTGTCCCTTATGGTCGCCTTAATCCATTATTTTATCTTGGGCGATCCATTCTGGGCGGAACTGCAAAGAGCACTCTATATTTATCCCATTAGCGGCATTTTATTTGGTTGGTTTACGTGGGTGCAGATTCATCGTAAGCGAGATAAACTGCGCGCCCAATAGCATCAATAGTTCTGGTTAAGCTGAGTGTAGGGGTGACATGGTGTTTTCGTGGGGTAATCTTGCAACTAAGCAACTTATCGTGGGAATGATATGCTATACCATAGCGCTGGCGTTTTTGGCCTATGGCGTTTATGCGTTTTATTTAGAGTCGCTTGCAGTGCCCGAGTTAACCCGCTGCGTCGGTGCTGCCGTGTTATTTGTGGGAATGGGATTAGCACCGCAATTCTTTTTTATGCCAGTAAGCCAAATCGTGTCGCAAGCCAAAGACACGCCAGAAAAATCCACACTGCAAACCTATGTGTTTAATCTCGGTATTTTTTTGATGATCTGCAGTCTGTTAATGGAATGGCTATACGACTAAATCTACGGGTTTTAGTGGATCAACCCGATAAAGTAAGGGCGTCGACTTGATCATCGACGCCCTTTTTATTGCGATTAAGGCGTGTAGTAAGTTGCAGCGCCCGGCCCGACGGGCAGACCAAAACCAAATACCCACAGGAAGAAGAACGCTGTCCAACCCACGAAAAACACCAGGGTGTACGGCAGCATCGTGGCGATCAGCGTGCCTATACCGAGGTTTTTCTGGTAACGACAGGCGACCGCTAATATCAAACCAAAGTAGCTCATCATAGGTGTGACTAAGTTAGTCACTGAGTCCCCAATACGGTATGCCGCTTGAATTGTTTCGGGCGCATAGCCGACCAGCATCAGCATAGGCACAAAAATCGGAGCGGTAATGGCCCACTGTGCCGAGGCGCTGCCGAGCATCAAGTTGATAAAGCCGCAAAGCATAATAAAGAACAGGAACACAATAGGGCCAGTCAGACCTATGGATTGCAGCCCATCAGCCCCTAACACTGCGAGTACCGCACCTAAATTACTCCAGTTGAAGAAGGCGACAAACTGCGCGGCGAAGAAGACGAGTACGATGTACATGCCCATAGTGCTCATGCTGTGGGACATGGCATTGATGACATCTTTATCATTTTTGATGCTGCCCACGACTTTGCCGTAAATAAAGCCCGGTATGGCAAAACAAATAAAGATGAAGGCGACTATACCCTTGAGGAAGGGCGAACCTGAGATAAGGCCAGTTTCTGGATGACGCAGCGGTGCACCTTCGGGGACGACTGAAAGCGCTAGGATAACGGCGAGCACTAACATAGATAACCCTGCCCATTTTAAGCCACGCTTTTCAATCGCACTAACGCTCTCCATTGATTGCAGTACGGTTTCATCCGCATCTTCACCTTGGTATTTGCCTAACTTAGGCTCGACGATTTTCTCGGTAACAAAGGCGCCGAGGAAAGTGATCACAAAGGTGGAAACAAACATGAAGTACCAGTTCACTTCTGGGCCGACGTTGTACTCAGGATCTATCATGCGCGCAGCTGCTTCGGTTATGCCAGATAATAAGGGATCGACAGTACCCAGTAACAAGTTAGCACTATAGCCTCCTGAAACCCCTGCAAAAGCTGCAGCCAAACCCGCCAGAGGATGGCGACCTAGGGAATGGAAAATCATCGCTGCCATAGGGATAAGCACCACATAGCCAAGCTCGGCGGCTGTGTTAGACATAATGCCGGCAAAGACTATGGTCACAGTAACCAATCGCTTTGAGGCGCCCATGACTAATGCACGCATAGCGGCGGATAATAAGCCAGAACGCTCAGCAATCCCGACGCCAAGAAGTGCGACGAGCACAGTGCCAAGCGGTGTAAATCCGGTAAAGTTAGTCACCAAATGCGACACTATCATTCGCAAGCCTTCGGCGTTCATTAGGCTAACCACATGAATTAACCCGTCTGCACTGCGGCCATGGGAGCCAACGGGCCTTGGGTCGACAACGGTTAAACCAAAGTAACCTGCGATGCCTGAAATAATGACCACAGCAACACAAAACAGTGCGAAAAGGGTGATTGGGTGGGGAAGAAGATTACCTAAGCGTTCAACAATATTGAGAAAACGCACAAACCAACCACTGGTGCTGATATCGCCATGTTGTGGATTTGGCTCAGGAGCCTTTTTTGGGGGGATATCACCGGAATTAAAACTCATCGTACTTCCTTTATGTCGACCTTTGCGCAGCGCACTATCTTTTACCCTAGAACTGGCGCGAGGCGTTGCCGACGGCCGATGACGTGGCTGAGGGAGATTACTCTGGCTGCAAATACTCTGGGTGAAAGCTAAGGTAAAAGTTAAAAAATTAGCCGGAAAGTATGATTGTTAAGTTTTAATTGAAACTTAAATGTTGCGATGGGCGATGTTGAAGCGGTTAGGAAAAAATAGGATAAAAAAATGGACTCTCGAGGAGTCCAGTATTCACGAGCAAAATTGGATGCTCTAATGTTGTGCCATAACACTATAGACCTTGTTTGCTGTATCGGAGCTGAATATTGTTAAATTTCTATTTTTATAGTGCTTTTTAATTCACATGAACAAAGATTATGGCCTAAAGTGGGATTTTGCTGGTGGTCGAAGCTCTAGATAACTGCTTCTACTGTCGCCAGCTCTGACCAGCGAATAATTTCATCGACTTAATCTGTGCCATAGGTGAAATTTCCACTCATTTATGATTAGCTGTATCCTGTTAACAAGAATAAGAAACCTAAGGATGGAAGATGGAAAAATTGTTATTGGGATTAACGCTGATTTTTATCGTGACCTATCTTTGGTACGTCAGCTTAGTCAAAAAGCGCAATACCGCACTCGAGGCCCTGTCGGGTATTGATGTACAACTTACTAAGCGTGCCGATCTTGTGCCTAATATTCTAAAAATCGCTAAACGATTTATGGATCATGAAAAGTCGTTGCTCACTGAAATCACCGAATTACGTACTCAGCTTAGCCGTAATTATAACAAGGCTGATCCGAGTGCCGTTAAAGAGCATTTAGTTCAGGCTGAGCAGTTGAACGACAAAATGGGCGCCTTGATGGTGAATGTGGAGAACTATCCTGAGCTCAAGTCCGACAACACTATGCTGCAGGCGATGCAGACCTATAACGAAGTCGAAGCGCATATCTCCGCTGCGAGACGTTTCTATAATTCGGCAGTGTCAGAGCTGAATACTGCTGTTGAAATCTTCCCTGGCTCGATTATCGCTTCAATGGCGAGTATTAAAGTTATGCCTTTTTATGAAGGGAGCGAAGCGGCAAAAGCGCCCATAGATGCGGCCGAATACTTGTAAGCCTAGCTGTGCAGGGTGAGCTATCACCCTGCAATACTATGATATCAATATGAATATTTTAACCTTCATTTTAGGTAGCCCGATTCAAACTTATCGGGGTCATGTTGGTTTGTCTGCGGATTTGGATGAACTTCCTCAACTCGAAGCGTATTACGAAGAACACCTCGCCCCCATTAGTCGTAAATATGAAAATAAGCGTGTGGCCTGTCTTAAGGCGGCGCGTAAACGTTTATATTTGAGTTTAATGATAGTGCTTGGGCTGAGCTTGCTCACCGTTATTGGCTACTACAGTGGTCGCGCGTATTTCCCGCCTTTACCTTTGCTTGCCTTAGTTGGCTTGAGCTGGTGGAGCTTTGCACCGACTCGAGATTTTAAACATTTGGTTCAGCGGGATATTTATCCACTGATGTTTAAATATTTCGGTGATGATTTTGTTTATAGCCGTGAAATGCGCCTCGATATGAATCGACTTGTTGCGGCTAAAGTGTTGCCGCAATACGATAAAGTCAGTTTCGGTGACTATATTCAAGGCCGCTATAAAGGCGTTGAGCTAACTGTAAATGAACTCACCTTGACCAAGAATGTGCAAGTCGAAGAACTGGATGCCAGCACCAATAGGCGCAGAACCGTTACCCGCACCGAAACCCAGTTTAGTGGCTTAGTGGTTGAGCTGAGTAGCCATAAAGCGTTTATCGGCCACACTGTGGTGCTGAGGGATCGCGGTGGTTTAGCGAATTTCTTGTCCGACAGCCATGCCGGACTAGTGCGAGTGAAACTTGAAGATCCGCAATTCGAAAAAGAGTTTGATGTATTTTCAACGGATCAAGTAGAGTCTCGCTATTTGCTCAATAAGGCATTTATGGAGCGCTTACAGGAACTTGCCAAGCATTTTGGTGGAAATATTCAATGCGCTTTCTTTCGCAACAAGTTGATTATGTCCCTGCCAAATCGCAGAACGCGTTTTCAAATGCAGTCCATTTTTAATGGCGCGACCTTTTCAGTAGAATTTAGTCAGATAAACCGAGAGATGAAGCAACTCTTTGCTATTATTGAAGTACTTAAACTTAATCAGCACACGGGACTTTGATGTTGCTCACTCGCTCAGCACCGACTCGTATACAAATGGCAGCTGCCTTTTTATCGCCTCGCAGCCTTGCCGTGTTGGGTCTGTGTTTATGGCTGATATCGAGTCTGATGGTGAGTGTAAAAGCGGAGGAGGCAAGCGTAAAACCTAAGCCGCGTATCGTTGCCAGATATTCAGAGAGCGGCATAGTCAGCCGTGAAGGCTTAGAAAAACTCAAGATTTATCAATACCAACAAGCCAATGGCGTCACTGTATTTACCGACAAAGCCCCTGCCAATAACCCATATCAAATTCTGTTGTATGACTGTTTCGCCTGTCGCCCCGACTCGACCATAGATTGGAATGGTATTCGTTTATTTACCGCCAATTATGATGCCCTGATCACCCGTGCTGCCCATAAACATCAACTTGACCCCGCCTTGATCCGCGCCGTGATCCACGCAGAATCAGCCTTTAATGCGAGTGCATTGTCGCGTACTGGCGCTATGGGATTGATGCAATTAATGCCTGAAACGGCCAAAGAAATGGGTGTAGCAAATGCGTTTTTACCCGAAGAAAATATCTTAGGTGGCAGTAAGTATCTGGCGCAAATGCTAAAACAGTTTAACGGGGATGTGGCCTTGGCTTGCGCGGCCTACAATGCGGGGCCGACAACTGTGGTGCAGTACAATGGCATTCCGCCCTATCCTGAAACTCAAGCTTATGTTGAGCGTGTGAAAATTCTATTGAAGCGTTATCGCGAGCAGAAGGGCGTTTAGCTGTAGACTTTGTGAACTTAAATCAAGCGGCGAAAACCTGAGATCATCGCCGCCATTTGAGTAGAAGGTTATTCGCCGACTTCCCATTTTACTGTGATATTACCGTCCGCTTGTCCGAGCGTCTTACCTAAGTAATCCATTAATTCGGTAGCGATTTCATCTAACTTCCAAGGCGGATTGATGATCCATAACCCTGCCGCTGTCATGCCAAACTCATCCGAATCGGGTTTAATTGCTTGCTCAATTCTTAGCTGACGTTTAATACCACTGCTGGCGAGGCGCGATAACATGCCTTCGGTCTGAGCGCGATTTACCACTGGATACCAAAGCATAAACACGCCCGTAGCAAAACGTTTATGCGCTTTGATCAGGGTTTCGGCCACATCTTGATAGTCGGTTTTTATCTCGTAGCTAGGATCGACGAGCACCAGAGCGCGGCGCTCTAATGGTGGCACTGCGGCGATAAGGCCTTTTAAGCCATCACCTTTGATCACTTTTACTTGCCTGTCTTCGCAGAAATAATCGTCCAGCAACACATAATCAGTACTGTGCAGCTCGTGCAGCACCATGCGATCTTTAGGCCCCAGTTCCATGTCTATAATGGCAGGCGAACCTGGGTAGAAGTTGAGTTCGTCAGGATTTTCTTCATTAAAATGACGCACGGCGGCGACATAGTCCTGCAGCGACTGCGGCAGATCAGTTTTATCCCAAAGCTTAGCTACACCTTCGAGGTACTCACCGGTTTTTTGTGCAAATTCATCGCTTAAAGCATAACCACCCGCACCCGCATGGGTATCGATATACACGAGTGGTTTGTCTTTCTTGTGCATCAGCTGCAATGTTTGAAGCAAGATGGCGTGTTTCAACACATCGGCATAATTGCCAGCGTGATAACCATGGCGGTAACTTAACATGGGGGATCCTAGTAATTTGCAAACAAAGCAAAGAGAGGCAAATGCCTGACGCCAATTATACCTGCGATGCTTGTAGGCGTAAATTTAATGCCTCAGTTGGCGCTCTGTTTATTAGCAAACCAGTGTGTGGGGGTTTGCATTTGAAAGGTTTTCAGCCATAGATTCGCAGGTGCGGGTTTGCCAAATAGATAGCCTTGAAATTGTTCACATCCTAACGCTGTGAGTTGCAATAACTGGGCTTCGGTTTCGATACCTTCGGCAATGACGTTGAGTTTTAAGCTCTTAGCTAACAGGATGGCGGCATTCACAATTTGGGTATGGCGTTCACTAATGCCCATTTGACTGACAAAGCAGCGGTCGATTTTAATCGTGTCGGCACTGATATCGATGAGTTGGCTTAATGAGGCATGGCCAGTACCAAAATCGTCAATGGCGATAGACACTCCCATACGAGCCAAGGTGTTTAAGCGTCGGCCCGTTTCTTTATGGGTTGAAAATACTGAGGTTTCAGTAATCTCAATTTCTAATAATGGGATGAGTTCGGGGTGATTCATATAGGTTTGGATCAACACCTTAAAGAAGCGATCCGACAAAATATCTTGCCCAGATAAGTTGAAGGCAATCCTGACCAGAGGCACATTTTTCGGCCAAGAACGGATCAGTTGTAGTAATTGCCTAAAGACTTTTATCGCAAAAATCGCCTGCAATTGGGATGACTCTATGATGGGGATAAACGTGTTTGGCATAATCATAGTGCCGTCTTCATCGAACATTCGTGCCAGTGCTTCAAAGCTAATAATGTGGCCATCGGCCATCACTTTAGGCTGGAGCCACATTTCAAGGCGATTATGTTTTAATGCATCACGAATTCTGGCTTTCTGTGATGAGGCTTCAAGAAGATTATTAATTAAACCAATGTAATACACCATTACTGGGCTAGCTTGGGTGGTTTGTTTTATGGCAATTAAACATTGCTCTGCGGCTTGCTGCGGTGAGGCCTTATTGCCCGAACTGCAACCGACTCGGCACTCGAGATGATATTCAATCTGTTGTTCTTGCTTAAGCAGCAGGTGTGTTGGAATACGCTCGCGTAATTGCTGCGCGAGGTTTTCGGGGGAGATCAGCGGCAGGCTGGTAAACTCAAGCGCAAATGAGGCTCCCCTAAACCGGTATATTTTTGCGTGATGCCCAAAGCGATTTTTGAGTTCAGTTGCAAAGGCTTTTAGGATGGCATCCCCGACGCTGATACCGAATGCCGCATTGATTTGACTCAGATTATCAATTTTGACTAAGGCGACTGTCATATCCAAATGGATCGTACTTGGGGCTGGGTTATACCAGTGATTCTCGTTGGGTAATCCGGTCACTAAATCATAGAAATGTGTGCTGATATGATGCTTTTTAAGTCGGCTTAGTTCAATCGCATGGTTTGCCTGTTCTGTGACATCGTGGCAGTGAAACAACAAAGTGTCATGGTGCTCTAATGAGGCTTTCTGCAGCAGATATTTAGCGTCGTTGTTGTTCTTTAAATGGGTCGGAAACGCGGCCGCCAGTAAATTTGTGCTGGTATCTTCGGTAAGTTCAAAAATGTCACATAGGCGAGTGCGGTTTAGTGTGACCTCTCCGGCGATTTCTTTGGCCGCATTATTCAGGTTGAGAATCACGCCTTCCTCATTACAGAAGAAGGAAGCGGTACCATTATTTTCAAAGATTTCAGCATATTGATCTAAGGTACGTTGCAGATCATTTTGATGCTGGATCATTTGCTGCGCATGGACTTTCTGGGTTTTTAGCAGGCGCATCGCCGACAAGGGAATACAGATATTAAAAAAGACAAACAGCAAGCCATTCAGATAAGCGTGGGTCGCAGGCAGACTGATATCAATATCAATAATCGGGGGAATATTTTGGTTACGCAGCAGCAGTAAAAAAGGCAATACATTAAAAAACATCATGATAACGGCCACTTTTCTACCAAATAGAAAAAGCGCCATTAAGGGCAAGGTATATAAGAAGGTAATCCCTGCCTGGGATAAGTTAAAGTCTGGGACAAACAAGAGTATAGAAATACAGGCGGCAATGACCATAGCCAGCAGGCTAATTGAGCTGGCGAGTAAATATTTGCGGGTAAACCATAAAGTTAAGAAGAGTACGGTTAAAAAACTGACCGTAATGCTGATAATGAAAGCGAGGTTTAACTGATACGCAATTAAAGAGCTATGCAGCACTATGCTAGCGGTCAACATCGCGCCACTGAGCAGAATAATCCGCAATAAGCTGGTTTTTAATATTGTTCTATCAGGATTTAAAAAGTCTTGATCCCTAATAAACAAAAAACCTTTCAGCCATTGAAGCAAAAAGAGTCCTTATCCCATACGGAAGTCACGCAGGTTGACTGGGGATATAACATATAACATAAATCACTTAATTGTTATACAAATAGATTACTATCTTTATAAATCAGTGTATTACAGTGTGATGCTTGTTTGAATCTTTAAGGGTGCACTGCGACAAATTGACTAAGACAGTGATGAGTTTGCTGATGTGATTTGCTGACTGGCATATTCATAAACGAGATTTTTAGGCATAATGGCCATCATTTTCGTTGGTTAGAAGACAGCCTGTGACCCCGATTTTTTTCAATCAGCAATACCCAACACTTGTGGATATTTGTGCACGTTGGCAACTCGTCTACGATGCGAATGCGACCTTCGAATTGCGTTTTGAATCAGATACTTTATCACTGCATAAACGCGATGAGCCTAAGCTCGACGGTATAGTGGTGGACTTTGTGACTGGCGCCGTCGCCCATAGACGTAAGTTCGGTGGTGGTCGCGGCCAATCCATCGCTAAAGCCGTGGGATTAAAGCAAGGGGTTACACCGAGTGTGGTTGATGGCACTGCGGGTTTAGGGCGCGATGCCTTTGTGCTTGCAAGCCTTGGTTGCACTGTGACTATGGTTGAGCGTCATCCTGTGGTTGCGGCATTGCTTGAAGACGGCCTGCGTCGCGCCTATCAGGATGCTGAAATCGGCGATTGGATGCGTGAGCGGATGCGTCTGTTCCACGGTTCGAGCCTTGAAGCTCTATCTAAATTGGCACAAGAGGTGGATGTGGTGTACCTCGACCCTATGTATCCCCACCGCGATAAATCGGCCCTCGTTAAAAAGGAAATGCGGGTATTCCAATCCTTAGTCGGTGCCGATTTAGATGCCGATGGTTTACTCGCCCCCGCTTTAGCTTTAGCAACGAAACGTGTCGTCGTTAAGCGCCCAGACTACGCCGAAGATTTGGACGGGGTTAAGCCAAATACGGTTATCGAAACTAAGAAAAACCGTTTTGATGTCTACGTAAAAGCCGCGATGAAGTAGGGTTTATACCTATTTATATGATTGCTCAGACAAACAAGCAAGGCACTCATTAAATATGATGACCATGTAGACAACTTGTCCGCTGGATCTTCCATTTCACGGTGCAGCTTAACGTAAGAAAAACTGCACTGGCACAACAAGTTCTAACGTCTCGTTTGGCATTGCATCGGGTATGGCAGGTAAGGGCTGGGCTCGCTGCAACATTTTTAGTGCTTCTGCATCTAATGTTTGATAGCCCGAACTTTGCTCAATTCGACTCGCGCTGACTCTGCCTTGGCGGTCCAACACAAAATACAGCATAACTGTGCCTTGCTGGCGTCGATTACGTGCCGTACGCGGATATTCCTTATGTTGCTCTAACCAAGCTAATAAAGTCGCAGTGTAGTCCTGGGTATCGCCAAGCAAACCTCCTCCAGTCATGTTATCGCCGCTAGCCGCTTTATTCTGTTCTGCGGAATGGCCTTCACCACTTTGACCTACTTCGTTGGCCGACGCTGCTAATGCTGTCGGCGATGGGGTTTCGGTTGGGCTGCTATGCTGCTCATTTACCTCGGACTGAGTTGTTAGCTCATCTTGAGGCGTTGGCGTTATGGGTTTAGGTTTGGGGCGTGGTGTGGGAGTGACTTTCTTTGCCACGGGTGGCAATGGTTCTGGTTTATCGAGTTGCTCTGTAATTGGCTCAGATTTTTGCTCAGCAACTGGCGCCGCCGTTTGTGGCAGAGCACTCGCTGCGCTACCTGCAGGCCCTAAGGAAATTTCAATCCCTCCGTTGCCAACCGCTTTAGTCTGACCCGTGGGCGTTATTACTGCTGGTGACCAAAACACTGCAGCCGTTAAGGCGATGTGCAAAAAAGCCGCTAACAGCAAAGCTATACCGCACTGCGCTATGCTCGGCGCTAACTCTTGGTCTGTCATTTGGCCCCCAGCTCAGTTAATAAACGCAGCTTTTTAACGCCTACGCCATACAAGGCTTGGGTAAAATGCACGAGCTGGTTTCCCGATAACTCACCATCAACTTTTAGCGTGACTTGGGTTTCTGGCTCGGCGGACAGCAGCATATTGATGCGTGCTAACAGTTCTGCTTCCGTAATCGGTTCATTATCGAGTGCGAGCTTGTTTTCACGGCTTATTAGGATGAGCACGGCATCCGGTTCATCTACGCCATCACTTTGCGAGACCGGTGGAGTGACATCAAACGGTGCTGTCACGGAAAGGCTACCTGCGATCATAAAAAAGATTAACAGCAAGAACACCACATTAATCAGCGGCAAAATACGTTCTTCTGTTTGGTCCGGCCGACGTTCAGGAAAATGCATTAGTGGCTGTTCTCCATGTTATTGCCGTCCGCTTTCGTCGCAGGTGCGGGTTGCCAATTGGAGTCTTCTACCAGTGTTAGCGGCGCAATCCCTGCTGCATTAAGTGCATCTAATACCTGCACTAACCTTTGTACTGGAGTATCCGCCTGCGGCTGTAGGCTCACCATTTGGCTTGCAGGCTGGCGCCCTTGTGCTTTTTGCTGTAATGCTTCCAGTGTGATCGTTTCGCCGTTTAGTTGCAGTTGGTCTACGCTAATTTGTACTAAAAATGGCGCTTGCTCAGCGGGATCGGGGCTACCTGCCGTGCTGGTATCGAGCGCCACAGTGCGCCAGTCTAGAAAACTGGAAGACAGCATAAAAAACACCAATAGGATAAACACCACATCAATGAGTGGCGTTAAGCTAATCACAGCTTTACGTTTTGAAGGATGAGCCGTGAGTCTTGGTCGTTGACTAAAGGGCGCTTGCATGGCGTGCCTGTTTGTTACTGGCTGTGAGTGGTGTAACCACTGTGCTTGGTGCTTGATAAGTGCTGGCCGCCGATAACTCTGGGGTAAACAGTTGCGTCACTAAGTTATCCATTTCATGAGCGAGGTGATCGACGCGCCGTTCTAGATAGTTCAGCAATGCCACCACTGGGATTGCGACACACAAGCCGACCGCTGTGGTGAGCAAGGCTTCCCAGATCCCGCCCGATAGAATCGCCGGATTCACTTTATTACCCGCCGCTTGGAGTTGTTGGAAGGCGGCGATCATACCCATTACCGTGCCCAGTAATCCCAGTAGTGGTGACAATGAACCTATGACCTCTAGTGGGCGCAATCCGCGTCTTAACTGAAATAGCGCATTACAGCCATAACGCAGCACTTCTTCACGCACCAAAGGTTCAGGCAGTTGGCGTGTGATGCCACGAATCGCTTGTGCCATTGCCTGTGCAGTGGGATTACGGCTTACCGCAGCAAGCTGTAATGCTTCTTCCTGCTTGCCTTGTTGCCATAGCGCTAATCCCTGCCTTGCGGGTTTACGTTGCCACAGTCCGGCTCGCTGAAACTGGATAAGTTTCATCAGCACAATCGTCATCGCAACCAATGACATCAGCAGCAATATCACCACTACTGTGCCGCCCGTCTCTAGCAGCGCGAGGGCATCGTTCCACCAAGTCGATGTTGCTAACACATCTGTAGCGGAAGCTTCCTCCGTTGGCTGTTGCACACCCGAAACTACCGTTTCAGGTACTGAAGACAATTGCTCAATGGCATGAGTCTCAGTGTTGAGCGGTAACGTGGCTTGGCTGTTATCGGCACTGGCATTTTCCTGCGCCCAACCGGTGAGTGGTACAGCAAGTAGCGTCAATGAGAGTAAAACGGCTTTCAACATCATCAATTTTATCAACCTTTAACTTGATTCATTTTATGGTTAACTCGCCCTGTATCTGGGTAAGTGAAGGAGAATAATTTACCTGCAGGCCGTAACCAGCGAGGTCGCCAAGCTAAGGTTAAAGCAACGGCAAGTGCAGCTATGCCAATCATTGTTATCCAGAGCAGGCTGCCAAAGCTGGCACCGTCGCGCACCAGCGACAGTGCTAAAGATATGCTTAGCATCAAGATGCCTAGGCTGCGTAGGAGCAACACCTCCCTTTGCGTGGGTAGCGCCTTATCGAAAACAACGCGCCAATGCCGTACTTGGCTCAGGGCGAACAAAGCAAAACTAAGGTAGGCCGCGCTAAATATGGCGACTAACAGCAGGTCTTTAGGCATTAATCCTCTCCTTTTAACATCTAACTCTCACGGATAACGGATAGTTTCCGCGCTGCGTAAATGGCCATCACTGCACTAGTAACAAGCACTAAATCTAGGGTCGCAACGGGCCAATAGGTATGGGTGAATAGGGTCTTAAGCAGATGGTCGCCTGTGGTTATCCAGTTCAGTCCCACAGCTGAGATAGCAATCAGAGCAATCGCCCAGCATTGTTCTGCCCAAGCCTTTCGGTAACCATGCTGTTTGTTCAAAAACACTCTGATCAACGCATGAAGTAAGCAAGCTAGCCATACACCAAAGAAGGCATATACCTCTAAATCGCGGCTGGAGATACCTGCAAATTGTTCTCTATTATTGAGCAAGCGATTGACCACTAAAAAAGCCCCGGTCGCAGAAATAATGCCAGTGATCGCAGCGATGTTATGTGCATTCATAAAAGACACATTGAAGCCAGTGCTGCCTTGCTTTTGGTTACGTGCCTGAGTCCAATGCAGTAGGCCAGTGGCGATTAACGCGCAAGCACCCAGCCCTGCGATAAAATAAAGCCAGCGCAGTGGCCAGTGTTTAAATTTGATGTAATGCATACCAGCAATAAAGTTAAATACATTGGTCGTCGAGGATGAGTTGAAATGTGCTAGTTCCTCTCCAGTGGCGGTAGAAAATCTCCTATTATCAATATTCTGAGATACGCTGTTATCGCCATTTAGCCTGAGTGCGACGACACCACCTGCATCTCCAGGATTGCTAACCCGAATCATATAGACAGCCCCTTGACCTAGCTCGCTTTCGGTCACCGCAATCATAGGAGCAATTGCGGCAACATTGGCGGGTTGGCCTATTGCTTGTGGTCTAACACGCCCCTGTGATTCGGCGATAAAACGGCTCCGTGCAGGACTATTGCGTGAACCTTCTCTGGCATCGGTAATTTCGTCTTCATTTTCACTGCTAACATCTTGCTCACGTTTGCGTGAAGCTTCTCTTACTTTGGATTTGGGTCGTTCCTGCGTCACGGATGGTGGGTTGAGCTGTGCGAAAACGGCATCGGGCGCCTTGGGGAAATAGATCAAGTGCGCAATCATTAGCCCAGACAAGGTGATGACGATAGTGAAAGGCAGCAGCACAACGCCTGTGAGGTTATGAATATCGAGATTGGCTCTGCCAAAGCCACGAAGCAGCCTAAGGGTAAAGAAATCGGCAAATATTCTACGGTGTATGACTATGCCGGAAATTAACAGGCAAAGCATACCCATGCTCGCAATACCAACCATTAGGGCGCCAATGTTGTTTTGGCGTAAGGTTAAATTGTGATGGAAGGGGTAAATAAAGTTACTCGCTCCTCGGGTGTTTGGAGCCGGAAGCGGTTCGAGCGTGATCGGGTGGAAACTATTTCGCTGTGCTATGTGTGACTTTGCAGAATCATAAGCCAATGTCAAAAAAGGTCTGCGCTCAGCGGGTAACACTATAGTCCAAGCTTTTGCCCCCTCAGCTCGCTCTGCCAGTAAAGGTATGATCTCGCGGTCTACCGATAATGGCCTTGCAGTATCCATGTGTATTCGAGTGTGTGGCATCATCCAGCGATCGATTTCTTTATCGAATACTGACAGCGTGCCGGTCCAGAAAATGGCGAACAGCAAGCCGCTTAATATCAATCCTGCCCAAGTGTGCAGGAGACTCATCCGAGTACGGAATCCATCTTTCATGCTAATGCTCCAATTATCCAAGCCATGAAGATACTAAAACCTGTCAGGCTGCTTACGTTCAGCCAAGTTCGCAGGACGCCGTTACGGGAAAATGCCCACAATAGAATGAGCACTAAGTAGATAAACCCCAGCATACTGGTGACGACCACGGCATCCGTCCATGGCATACCCATGTGGTAAAGCAGAGCTCCTGTTGTATTAACAAGTTGGCCACTGGATAAATAGCACAATAAACAGATGGCGATTGAGTGTGTCACCATCCCAGTGGTGAACAGCCATTTGCTAACGGCGCTTTGATTGCTGCGCTTCGATTGATGGGATAATCGTGAGTCTTTTTCGAGCATGATATGTAGGCCCATATTCAGAATTGCGTCTTAACGCTAACGAAATAGCTACGTCCGCGCTCTGAATAGCGGTAGGCCCCAGTATCGTTATTCACTTTAAATCGCGTAGCGTCGGTGATGTTGTCTATCCCGACGTTGAAGCTAATAAAGCGGTTCAGCGAATAATTCAGACCTGCGTCCAGCGTGATCAAATCCTTGTCGCTCTTATCGACCGTGTTGCGCTCGAAGCTGACTCGGGTAATTTCGCCCTCATAATTACCTCTCAGGAATGCCGAGAGTGCCTCTGTAGGTTGGTAGTCGAGCGTTATTGAGCCGTTATGATTTGGAATGCCGACGAGCGAATTTCCATCCAGCAATGCCAAGGTGTCACCGAAAGGGCGTGGACCCGCGGGGGTATTGATGATCACGTTGTCTGCGTCAATTCGTGAATCGGTATAGGTGTAACTCGCTTTGAGCGCCAAGGTATCAGCTATGTCCCAGTGGCCTTCAAGTTCGACACCGCGGATCTGTGCTCCCTTGGCATTTAGCCAAGTGGCCCAGGCTGGGCAGTCTTTGGTGCCAACGTCACCTGAAATGCAATAGGCTGGAATATATCCACCGTTACCATCGTCGAAATAGAAGGTGTTGGTGTTGAGGATTTTGTTGGAAAAGTCATTGAAAAATAGCGTTGCGCCGATATTTAGCGTGTCATCTTGAGTGTAAAGCGCGCCGATTTCATAATTCGTGCTTTGTTCTGGCTCTAAGTCCGGATTACCAACAATGACAAACTGACTCGTACCGCCGCCGCGTTGAGAGCCTGTGGTGTTATCAATCTGGTCAATCTTCGGGCTCTTGTAGCCAGTGGCGATGCCGCCTTTGAAAGTCCAGTGATCGTTATGATTGAAAACAAGATATGCTCTAGGTGAGACATGATGACCAAAAAATTCGTTGTCCGTTAGTCGCGCACCAAGGGTGAGATAAAGTTTATCTGCGAGCAGCTCCCATTCGTCTTCTGCAAAAATACTGAAATCGCTGACAGAGCGGGTGCCAAAGCTTCGGGGAGAGCCATTGCCTAAATCACCGTTAGTTAGTTTGTCGTTAGTCCATTGACCACCGAAAGTCAGAGTATGGCTATCCACACCTGTAATGAAGCGTGCATCGCTGACTTTGTTTGTTGATCCTGTAGTGAAATCAGCTGCAGCAGGATAAGTCAGTCTTTCATAATCTTCTTCATAGTATTTCAGTTCTAGTTCGCCAAGATCGAACAAGGCATTGTAGGCAATGCTCCATGCATCTCGGGTCCATTCGCGGTCAATGCTACCTCTGGCATTAGGCAGTAGCACGCCGCCAGGATTGCCAATGTAGCGCTGACTCGCCTTTGAGTAGTCAAGGATGACTTCGTGGTCACGATGAGGCGTGATCCGTAACTTACTGCCAAGCGTTTTCTTAGTCGACTCCTGATATCCACCGTAATATTTGTCTTCGTCCTGTACGGCTTGATTTCCCCAAATGGAAGCACCAAGTAGATCTTTAACCAGCGGCCCCGAAATATAGATATCCTGTTGGTTTTGATTCCCCATAGCGCTGCTGTCTGGCACGCGCAAACTATAGCCCGCGCTAGCACTCCAATGTTCGGGTGTTTTTTTGGTAATGATATTGATGATGCCGCCCATTGCATCGCTACCGTAGAGAGAACTCATAGGTCCACGAACCACTTCGACGCGCTCAATCGACGCAACGGGAGGGATAAAATTGCTATCGAGATCTTCGTTGTTCAATCCTCGCGGATTTCCCGTGTCCGAGCGTACCCGCTTGCCGTCAACGAGCACTAACGTATAACCCTTCTCCATACCGCGTATGGATATTCCGCTCTGTGCGCCAGAGCCAATAACATTGACTCCGGGAATTTCCCGCGCGATATCTTGTAGTGAATTAAATTTGCGTTGCTCTAGATCCTTGCCTGAAAGCACACTAATGCTCGCTGGCGCATTTTTGATATCCTGTTCATAACCCGCAGCGCTGATAACAGTTATGGGTGCCAACACTATTGCCGCGGTCGCCTTGCCGAGAATATATTGCCCTTCAAGGCGCGATGTGACCTGTAAACCCGTCCCCGCCAGTATCTTTTGCAAGCCTGCTTCAATCGAGTATTGTCCCTCTAGCCCTAAGCTGGTTTTACCCCGAGTGAGTGCTGAAGATATCGACAGATCAATATTCGCGGCCAGAGCAAAGCTGTTGAGTACAGCATCGAGCGTGCCCGCCTTAATCTGATAATGTTGTAGCTTGTTGATTTGTCTAGCATCAACATCGACAGTTTGAGCCAGTGATGGCTGTGGTGCTGTAATGCTTAAGATGACGGTGAAACTCAGGCCCATAAGGGACAAGTAGTTAGCGCGGTATTTTTTTGGTCGCGAACGGCCAAATTCAACGGAATGCATAGAGAGTCCCAAGGGGGAAAGTTAATAGGTTCTATCTACTATTCCGAACGAGATCGCAAAACCCGTAAAAATTTTTGAAAATAATTTTCAGCGTTAAGGTTTTAGCGGGCTGGGATCACTTTGACCCAGTAAGCGGTGCGATATTGCAGTTCTACTGACAGGCTGCTTGCAAGGCTTTGTAGGGCAAGGTCGGTATCTTGCAGAGAAAATACGCCGCTGATGGTCAAATTGGCCACAGCACTATCGTATAGCGTGAAGCCGGGTCGATAGCGGCCGATCTCCTCGATAAAATCTGCTACCCGCATCCCTTCTGCCACTAGCTTGCCATGGCGCCAACTTATCGCTGCGTTTTGTAGCGGTTCAGGAGGCGCAATCATTGTCTTATCAAACCGAGTTTGTTGGCCTGCATCTACTCGTTGTGGCTTAACACCACTGGCAGCATAAGCTTCTACTGCGCCGTCGATTACGGCTACACGAGCATAGTGTTCGTATTGGCGGATGCAGAACTCAGTACCTAACGCGATTAGTTGGCCGAAGTGGGTGGTGACTAAGAATTGGCGACGGGGAGATTCATGACCCGTTTTGATCAAGATCTCTCCTTGATGGAGTTGTATTTGCCGCTTCTCTGCGGAGAAATCCACATCCACCGCAGTATCTATGTTCAGTGTTAAGCGGGTGCCATCTTCAAGAGTAAAGGTGCGAGTTTCGTCTGCGCCGGTGCGGTATTGAGCCTGCAGACTCCGGCCAAGTCGAGTCTGTGACGCGCCAAGCCAAGTCGCGGTGACGCCAATCCCTGCCAGCGCTAAAACATTGAGGAAACGCCGACGTGATACGACGGACTGGCTAACTTTTTCAAGTACTTGGATGCCTGTACCCTTAGGTAAGGAGGCGAACTTGCCAGTGATCTGGCACATGCGTTGCCATGCTTGTTCGTGAAGTGAACTTTGGTCACGCCATTGTTGGCAGTTAATACTATCCTGCTCGGTAGCGTCATCCGCCAACAGACGTGCCATCCAGCCAGCCGCCGCTTCAATGGCATCGCAGTTGTTTTCCTGCCCGATATTTTCGGCCCCAGATTGATTTGCAGGCATGACTAATAGGATTCCAGCGCTAAGCAGCAGGCCGCTAAGCCTCGCGCAACGTACTTTTCTACCGATGAAACAGAGACTGATAGCTGCTTAGCAATGTCGGCATAGCTTAAACCCTCTATCTGGCGCAGTAACAGCGTCAAGCGCACATTATCCGGCAAGTTATCGAGCATAACGGCAATTTCAGCGAGTGTTTCAATGATGACATGATGGATCTCTGGCCCAGGAATGAATGTTTCTGGCATCAAGCTCAAACTTTCTAGGTAGGCTTCTTCAATCTTCTGCCGACGATAAGCGTCAATCATCAATCCTTTGGCAATGCGGGTTAAAAAACGCCGAGATTCGCCTGAAGGCGGTAAATTTCCGGTTTTTAACAAACGTAGAAATGTATCTTGGGCTAGGTCGGCCGCTGTTTCTGAACAACCCACGCGTGAGTATAGCCAGCCGCGTAGCCAAAACTGGTTATCTCTATATAGGTTATTGATAGGAGAAGAAATATTGACCGACGTCATACGGTATAGGCAAGAATATTAATAATGCTGTAATGATATTGATTATCATTTGATAGGTCAAGTTTTGTGTCATTACGCCCATGAGATTACCTGCTTATGCATAGCGATAATCATGGTGGAAATAAGCTGTAATCCTGTTTTATGCGACTTTCGAGCAAAAGGATTCGCCTATCTTTTTGTGTTTTTGACTGGCTCAACTAAACTTGAGCCTTATCTCTATAGGACTACCGATTATCTTTTTGAAAAATATGGTGATTCATTAATGATATAAAAACATCTTGTTAGGTTTAGCTTGCTGGTGGTTTGACTTAGTTTCTAAGTGAATAAAAAGAAAGTTGGAATATTTTAGGAGAAATTGATGAGTAAGTTTCTGCTGTTCCTGATTTTAACTATGAGTGCCTTTGTTTCGGCTGCAAACCAAGATGTTCTTATCGGTAGCGGAGAATGGTCTCCGTATGCTGGCGCTAAATTGAAAGGATTGGGTTTTTTAAACGATGTGGTCACAATCGCTTTTGAGCAGGAAGGAATTACCGCAAAATTCGAGTTCAAACCTTGGGCTCGTATTGAAGTCGAAACCGGTAATGGATATTTTCTCGCGTCACCCGGTTGGTCCATTCAAGAAGATCGTAAAGCCCAATATCTGTTCAGTAAGAAACCGATAATCGTTTCTCGCAGCGTATTTATTGAACGAACTGATAGTCAGTTTGACTGGAAGATTATGAGTGATCTTAAACAATTTACTATCGGGAGCAACCGAGCCGATTACTATGTTAAAGCATTGACTGAGATAGGAGTTAAAGTTCAAGAATTAAACGAATACCCACAAGGAATCAAGATGCTAATTGCCAAACGCTTTGACGCGTTCATTGTAAATGAAGCCGTGGGGCGAAAACTGATGCGTGATTTATCCGCTGAAGAACAAGCTAAAATTCAAATTCACCCTTTAGCGTATGATGAAAATTTCTCCTTCCTCATGTTTTCTAAAAATTACCCTAATGTCGAAGCTTTTGTCGAAAAGTATGATTCTGGCTTTGATAAAATGCAGAAATCAGGGCTATATCAAACAATGGTTCAAGATTTATATAAAGGTAAATATGATTGATTAGATTTTATTGCGCGGCAAAAAAGTGGGATATTTTTACGATTAAAATGTTTTTCACCCTCAAGTCATTGTCTAAACGTGTGACTTAACTAACCATCATAGCTTTGCAGCGGCGGGCTATGGTGGTTAACATGTCGGCAGGCTTAGCTCATGTCGATATTTCAGTTTTATGGGCTATTTTCTTTTTTATACCCACTTGTGATTTTTTATATGAAACTCATTCCTCTGCTAAAACAACCGCGAATTCACTGACTATTCTAATGTGAAACTTCTCATAACATGATGTCTTATATTTATTATTTTGTTTATAAAGAGGATTTACAATGCAGAACAAGCATTGGTCAAAAGTTCAGTTATTGCATGAGGTGGTCACCAATCCCAATATAATAGTCAAAGGCCTACATAGCTATTACAGTGATTGCTGGGATGCTGGCTTTGAGGGATCCGCAGTGAGATATCTTCATGGTGATGAAGTGAGCCGTGAGTGGGAGCCTAAGTGGCCTATCGATAAACTTTATATCGGGAACTATGTGTGTATCGCCGCCGATGTTGTGATCTTAATGGGCGGAAATCATACGCATAGAGCGGATTGGTTTTGTTTATATCCCTTTATGGATTTCATCGAGGAGGCCTATGTAGGCAAAGGCGATACTCATATTGGTGATGGGGCTTGGTTAGGTATGAGATGTATGCTGATGCCTGGGGTGACGATAGGTGAAGGTGCGGTTGTTGCCGCAAATAGTGTCGTCACTCAAAATATCGAACCCTACAGTATTGTGGCGGGATCACCTGCGAAATTAATCAAGTATCGGTTTGATAAAGACGTCATTACTGAGTTACTGGCGTTAAAAATCTACGATTGGCCTGCCGAAAAATTTGAAAGCTTAAAGCGGCATTTGTGTTCGGCGGATTTTGACGCGCTCAGCAAAGCGAGCACTCTCTATGACCAATCCATACATCAAAGCAAATAACCGTTAGTCCCAAAGTGAAAGGTCGCGCTCAGTCGAGTCCTTTCACTTATTCTGCCTTAAATCTGCTTTTTGGCGTTTTGGCTAATTCGGCCAGTGCTTCGATGATCACCCGTAGCTTGGGTTGGAGGTAAGGGGTTTTAAGCCAAATAAGGTGGATAGGTGTGTCGTCACTGGCGAGTTCGTCCAGTACCGAGATAAGTTCACCGGTTTTAAGATAGTCCTCAACCAACCATATCGGCACTTGCGCTAAACCCACTCCCGCCAGTGTGGCTGCTAAAATGGCTTCGCAATCAGCGATTTCGTGGCGCACTGGAATGTCATAGGCCTCGATGATCCCATCCTCATTTTTAAGTAACCAGCGATGTTGCTGCCCAAGCGGCCAGCCAACAATGCATTGGTGCTGGCTGAGATCTGCTTTGTCTTTTGGTGTGCCAAGTCGAGCGAAATAGGCAGGAGATGCGCAGATCACTCGGCGTTGTTCTCCTAATCTACGGGCGACTAAATCCACAGTGTCGCCGAGTTGTCCGACACGCACCGCCAAATCAATACCATCATTGAATAGATCTGTCGCCCTATCGTTAAAGGTAATGGATAACTCCAGCTTGGGATATTTTTGCGATAGTGATAATAGGGTTGGCAGTATATATCGCCGCCCAAACGTGACGGGTAAATCCACTCGCACTCGACCTGAGGGAATTTGCTGTTCGCTGCCGAGTCGGCTTTGTGCATTGTCTAGGATTGCCATAGCATTTTGGCAGTCTTTGAGGTACGAATCGCCATCATTGGTTAAGCTCACACGCCTTGTGGTGCGGTGCAGCAGCTTAGTACCTAAGCGGGTTTCTAGTCGTACTATGCTTTTACTGAGCGCCGAACCTGTCATGCCTAACGCCTGCGCCGCTAAGGTAAAACTGCCGAGCTGGGCAACTGTGACGAAATGGCGTATCTCAACAAATTGATTATTTATCACGGCAATTAATTCCTTGAAGGACTCAGTGATGGTCATTTTAGTGACTTAATCATGGGAAGTGAATCGCGTAAGCTACTACCACAGTATGAAAAAGAGCGTTAACTAACGGGCGATCGCCATTTTGTGATTGATTAACAACGCTTTTTTATACCATAGATTTTTATCCCTATTGAGTGAGCTAACTATGAAATCGTCGAATAATCTGCAAGGTAAAGTAGCTTTTGTACAAGGTGGTAGCCGTGGTATCGGTGCCGCCATCGTTAAGCGTTTAGCGAGTGACGGCGCAGCGGTTGCCTTCACTTATGTGTCATCTGAGGTGCAGTCGCAACTATTGGTGGATGAAGTTATATCGCAGGGTGGTCAAGCCATTGCCATTAAGGCTGACAGTACTGATCCAGAGGCGATCCGACGTGCGATTCGCGAGACCAAAGCGCATTTCGGTGGCTTAGATATAGTGGTTAATAATGCGGGCACGCTGATTTGGGATAGCATCGAAAATCTGACGCTAGAAGACTGGGAACGAACAATTAACACTAATGTGCGCAGTGTGTTTGTGGCGAGCCAAGAAGCCGCGCTGCACATGAATGACGGCGGCCGCATCATCAATATCGGTAGCACCAACGCTGAACGTATTCCGTTTGTAGGTGGTGCGATTTACGGCATGAGTAAATCGGCATTAGTCGGTTTGGCCAAAGGATTAGCACGGGATTTAGGCCCACGTGCGATTACGGTGAACAACATTCAGCCAGGCCCTGTGGATACCGATATGAACCCTGATAACGGTGATTCATCAGAGCCCGTTAAGGCGATAGGTGCACTGGGTCGTTATGGTAAAGCCGAAGAGATTGCCAGTTTTGTCGCCTTTATCGCGGGTCCAGAAGCTGGTTACATCACTGGTGCGAGTTTGATGATTGATGGTGGGTTTTCTGCATAAGCTTTGTCTGTATCTATTTTTCAGGCAAGCCAAATTAATTTGCTTGTTGATGAACTATTGTTACAATCCGCCGGTCTTATCTTCAGCTATCTGTTGAAAGACACTCATTTTTTATCTTTATTATCAAAGAATAAGACGAAGAGAAATCCAAATTTTTACGTTATTGACTAAGAAAACAGGCAACTTATGGGGCGTGATGGTGTTTACCATTCTGACCTTGTTCTGTTTGACTCAAAACAGTGGAATACTTAACTTGTTGCTCAAAGAGTCGAGCGCGCAAGCGATGTCGGCTACGTCTTTTTCTGGAGCTGGTTTTAGCGCCAACTCAGTTTTAAACTCAAGTTCAGCTTTAAACAGCAGCCCAGCTTCAAGCAATATGGCGAGTCACGTCGATGCCCAAGTGGCGGGTACTGAGCTGGTCAAAAGCGAGCCTAAAAAATGTGAATTGTCTGAGAAATCGATCCGAACCTGTATCGATGCTCCGAGTTCCATTCCATTTCTTATCCTGTTGTTCCTACTGCCGTTACTTCCCCGCGTCTCCCGCGTGATAACACTGTTACCCATACAAGGTTATCAAGCGAAGCCTAGGCGAATACACCTCACACTCTGCCGCTTTCAAGAATAGAAATAACCTATTTATCAAATTGATAGGTGAGTTTATTCTGGCGCCCATTCTCTAGCTCGATAGTTGGCTTTCTTACCCGTTTACCGGTTGAAAGGATCATTACCCAGCTGCAGAACGTCCGCTTTACACATCCTATCTCAGATCAAATTTCTTGAATTAAGCCTGCTATCACACTGATTTTTCTTTAGCCATCACGCCCTTTGTAATGGGGGCAGAGTTAAGCAGTAAAGCAAGCATTTACAGGGCATAACGAACGGTTCATGCCAATGGGGACAAAATGAGTACATTAAAATCCATGTTAACCAGATTCTGGATACTCGCCTTGATAGTGACGAGCCCGTCGCTATTGGCGGCATCGACAGGATGGTTAGTTAACGATAATCACCCGCCAGCCAAAGTACGTTTTATGCTGACGGGCGAAGTTGATCCCGCAACGAATACTTTGCCCGCTGTGCTTGAAGTACAACTTGAGGGCGATTGGAAAACCTATTGGCGAAGTCCTGGGGAAGGCGGTATCGCGCCGAGTATCAAGTGGGATGACTCACGCAATCTACGGCAAGTGGATTGGAGGTGGCCTGCGCCAGAGGAATTCTCATTATTGGGATTACAAACCTTTGGTTACAAAGGTAATACCACCTTTCCATTAACCTTGAAAGTCGATGATATCTCTACCCCAACTCAGTTGCGTGGCAAAGTGACCTTGTCGACTTGTACCACTATCTGTGTACTAACGGATTATCAGATTAGTCTCGACTTCACGCCCAATGCGCTGCAAGCAGATACCGATGCCATGTTGGCTTACAACAAGGCCGTGTCACTTGTGCCACAAAAAGTGTTGACCCAAGAGGGCCAGAATCCTGCCATGACAATGGGTTGGGATGCCGCCAAAGGTCAACTTGAAGTCAGACTCAATGATGCCAACTGGCAGAGTCCAACCGTGATTATCGATGGTGAGCCAGATACCACATTCAAGCTAGTGAGCTTAAAACCAAACGAAAGTGATGCTAACGGCAAGCAATTGGTCGGTATTTTTAGCGGTAAAAGTTGGCTGGGTGAGCCTGAAGTTTTGGGTAAATCGCTGAACATGACTGTCGCCGATAGCGAGCGGGCGTTGGAATACAGCGCCGAAGTGAAGCCTGTGGTGATTTCCCAAGCAAGTACCTCGATATTTGGCATGATTTTGTTAGCGCTTATCGGTGGTTTGATCTTAAACGTCATGCCCTGCGTGTTACCCGTTCTCGGTATGAAGCTCAGTTCAGTGGTTGCTGCGCCAGATCTTAAGCGTAATCAAATCCGCCAGCAGTTCATCGCATCAGCGCTGGGGATATTGGCCTCATTCTGGTTACTGGCTGGCTTTATCTTAATGCTTAAGCTCACGGGTCAAGCGATTGGTTGGGGTGTGCAGTTCCAAAACCCTTGGTTTATCGGCTTTATGGCGCTGGTGACCACAGTGTTTGCCTTCAATATGTTAGGTGTGTTTGAGATCAACTTACCCTCTAACGTGCAAACCAAGTTGGCGACAACGGGCGGCAATAATAACAGCGGCCATTTTTTACAGGGCATGTTCGCCACGCTGCTGGCGACACCGTGCAGTGCACCATTTTTGGGTACCGCGGTCGCCTTCGCTTTGGGCGCCGATGTACTGAGCCTGTTTGCCATCTTTACCGCGTTGGCCGTGGGTATGGCGTTCCCTTGGTTGATTGTGGCGGCATTCCCGCAAGTGGCGGGTTATTTCCCTAAACCCGGTCGCTGGATGAACACAGTCAAAGTGTTTTTCTCCGGCATGTTGCTCATCACCAGTTTGTGGCTCATTAGCCTGTTGGCTAGCTTTATTGATGTGCTCTATCTGTGGCCGTTAGCGGGTGTCATTACACTGATATTTATGGTGTTTATGGCTAAAAAATATGGCGCGATTGCCATCGTGAGCTGCTTAGGTATCGGCATTTTACTGTCGGCGGTTATTGCATTTATGACGGCGAACCAGTGGGCTAAACCTTTACCTGCGGATCTTGCTTGGACGCCATTGGACCAAGCATTGATTAATCAGCAGGTGGCCCAAGGAAAAATTGTGTTTGTCGATGTCACTGCTGATTGGTGTATCACCTGTAAGGCCAATAAAGTTGGCGTGATCTTGCAAGATCCAGTCTATAGCCTGTTGCAACAGCCGCATATTTTGCCGATGAAGGGCGATTGGACCACGCCTTCTGAGCCCATTACTCATTACCTGCAAAGCCATAATCGTTTTGGAGTGCCATTCAACGTGGTTTACGGCCCGGGTGCGCCGCAAGGGATTGAGTTACCGGAAATTCTATCGACTGACCTTGTGCTTGCTGCGATTGAGCAGGCCTCTGCGTCCCCTGAAAAGTCATCCATAGCGGCAGGGAAATAACGCTAACGACCAGCCGTTCACTCGGAGATGTCACTCGGCGATATCACTGGCGAGTCTCATTCAATAGCGAGTCGAGTGGCCCTCAACAAATACTCAGGTCAGGAAGCCCCTGACCTGAAACAATGGAAATCGATTATGAAACAGACAATTGAAGCACAAAACATCACTGAATCAATGCAGAATACTCAAGTCATCGGAGGCACCAAAATGTCGAAATTTAGCTCTTTATTCAAACATCGCAAGTTGCAGATGTTTGCTGTCTCGGGTGTCGCCATGGCCATGCTGGTGGTTTCCTTGCCTTCGGTGAGCACAATGGCCTATGCCAAGGACAGCAGTTTATCGGCGGCGCAGCAGCAAGAGGTGCGAGCGATTCTTAAAGATGCCTTGATCAATGATCCTGACCTAATGAGAGAGGCGATTATTGCGTGGCAAGCAAGGGAGCAAGAGGGGGCAAATACAGCCATGCAAACCAGTCTTGTGACTCATCATAAAGCTATGTATGAGACCAAAAGCGATCCGTGGAAGGGCGCTGCGACACCTGAGATTGAGATGGTGTACTTCACCGATTTTAACTGCCCATACTGCAAGAAAATCGAGCCTTCGCTGAACCAGCTGATTGAAGAATTTCCGCAGTTAAAAATCATAGTCAAAATGGTGCCACTGCAGGGCGAAGGCTCCAAAATAGCGGTCGATTTTGCCCAAACGGTTTGGTTAAACGAGCCTGAAAAGTATCTCAAGGTGAAGGATATGTTGATGTCGAGCCCGCGTGGACTCGATGCCGCCGCCATCGCTAAGGTCGCTAAACTGACGGCAACCGAGCGCTGGGTCGGCAACACAGATGAGCGCGTCGCTAAAATGGTCGATGACAATGTGAGATTAATGAATGAGTTAGGCATAGGTGGCACGCCAAGTATGATAGTGGCCGATACGCTTATTCCCGGATTAGTGCCTTACGAAGTGTTAAAAGAGCAGCTTGAAGCCGCGATTGCCGCTAAAGATAAGACGCAGAAGAGCAGTTAAGATGCAGCCAAAGGAAACTGAAAATATGAGCGCCGAACAAGTTTCGATATCTTTACCTAAACGCATATTGGGCTGGATTAAGCAGCTGACACTTTTGCTGCTCATTGTCATTATCGTGACCAGCGTGATGGACATCTGGCGCGGCAAAGATATTCCGCGGGATAATTTGCCGCAGCTCCAAGGGACGACCTTGGCTGGGGAGATGCTTGATATTGCCACGCTCAGCCAAGATCAGGCGGTATTGGTGTACTTTTGGGGTACTTGGTGCCCTGTGTGTAATTTTGTCAGTCCGGCGGTCAATCAAATGTCGGCCTATTACCCCGTGGTGACGGTTGCCATGAATTCGGGGGAGGATGAGAAACTGAGAAAATATCTTCAGCATCAAGGCTATGGCTTTGACACTATTAACGATAGTGACAGCAAGATTGCCCGTGATTGGTCATTGCAGGCGACGCCAACCATTATGATCTTTAAAGATGGCGAGTTAAAACACTACACCACTGGCTTTACTAGTCTGCCTGGTATGTGGTGGCGAATGATGTTCACTTAGAAGTGATACATCAGGGGGCTGTTTTAAGGGAGAAAAAAAGCGCTAATCTAGGTTAGCGCTTTTGTATTATCAACTTATTTCAGGACTAGACCATTAGCTGAAAGCTTAGGATTTACTTCACTAAGGTGAGCAGTGGTGCCTGACTCACGACTTGGAAGTCGAGCGCCATAGTCACACTGAGCGCCGTAATAGTGATGATTGAAAAACCAAACACTTGGCGAGCCCAGCGTTGCATGTCGACGCCGTGGCGATAACCTTTTAATGCCATGGCAAGCCACCACAGGCTGGTGGCGCAGGTGACCGCCATAAAGGCGATACCTGTGTAACCCGCGAGTGGCAACAGTGCACTGATTAAGGCGAACACGGCAATATAAAGCACGATATGCAGTTTTGCTTTGGTCATGCCTTCTGCCACTGGCAGCACAGGAATATTGGCGGCCGCATAGTCATTAAAACGGAAAATCGCGATGGCGTAAGAATGTGGCATCTGCCATAAACTGAACATCAACAGCAAAATAGCCGCGCCCATGTCCATTTGCCCTGTCACACTGCAATAGCCAACCACGGGCGGTACTGCGCCCGAGAAGCTGCCAACCAAAGTGCCATACACTGAGTTACGTTTCATGTAGAGGCTATAAACCCCCACATATACTATGTAACCAATAACGGCAAATAGCAGGGCTAATGCATTGGTAAACAAGGCTAAGATGCTAAAGCCCAACACGCCTAAGGCGAGTCCAAACGCGAGGACGTTGCCCACGGCAATTTCGCCCGTGACGGTTACGCGTTTGCAGGTTCGCTGCATCTTGGCGTCGATATCACGGTCAATACAGTTATTGATTGCGCAGCCCGAGGCTACGACCAAGGACAATCCTACTAAGCTCGCTAGCATCAAGACCAGATTTACGTCGCCTTTGGCGGCTAATAAAAAACCGCCAGCAACGGAAATCAGATTCCCGAAAATGATGCCAGGCTTAGTCACCTGTACATACCCTTTGAAGCGTGCTTTCCATTGCGGTGACATAAATCTGTCTTGTATTTGCATAGACTGTTTCTCGTTACATCATCAAAGCGTTGGCTTCGAGTATGATCCACACCGACAGGCCGACTACCATGACAATAATCAGGGCAGTAAACAGGAAGGAGAAGGTGTTTACTTTGCCTTCTTTCGAGAAATCTAAGTGTAAGAAGTACTTAAGATGTACCACTATCTGCACTATCGCCATCACTAGCACTAAGCTAAGGGTGGTCGCTTTCTCGAAGTGATGGGTCATTACGGCCCAAAACGGAATGGCGGTTAATACCACTGACAGCACAAAGCCCATTAGATATGACTTAATGCTCGCGGCCAGATCGTCAGTGCCATGGTTAGGCTTATCAGTATGACTATGTGCGCTCATTAAAGTGCTCCCAATAAATACACGACCGTGAATACACAAATCCACACTATGTCGAGGAAATGCCAGAACAAGCTTAAGCAGCTCAGGCGGGTGATGCTGCGATTACCTAAACCGGTTTTCGCCACTTCAATCATCATGATCGCCATCCAAATCAGACCTGCGGTCACGTGCAAGCCGTGCATACCGACAAGGGTGAAGAAGGACGACAGGAAAGCGCTACGCTGTGGGCCATTGCCGTGTTCAATCAGGTGATGGAATTCATAGACTTCCATCCCGATAAACACACAACCGAGGGCGAAGGTGACGAGTAACCAAGCCAAGGTCGCGGCTTTGTTGTGGCGCTTAGCAAAAATCAACGCCATGCCATAGGTAATACTACTAACGAGCAGGGCGGCAGTTTCAATCAGCACAAAGTCCAATTCGAAAATGTCTTTACCCGAAACGCCACCGTCCGTGTTCATGTAGAGCACGGCATAGGTTGCGAAAACCGAGGCAAACAAAATGCAGTCGGTCATCAGGTAAATCCAAAAACCAAACAGAGTGTTGCCACTGGTGTCATGGTGTTCGTGGTGATCTTCTGCGTGAGCTACTTCTAAATCTGCTGGGATTGCAATACTCATATCAGCCCCTTACTACATTGTTTAAGTGGGCATTTTCAATGCGAGCCACTTCATCGGGTTGCACGTAATAGTCGACGTCATTGTTATAAGCACGGAACAGGAACACCACGAAAGCGCCCACTAAACCCACAATGGCTAACCACAGGATGTGCCAAATAGCGGCAAAACCAGCGGCAGTGATCCCCAGCGCCATTAAGATACCGCTTGGGGTATTTTTCGGCATATGGATAGCTTGGTAGTGTTTTTGACGTTGATAAGCCACGCCTTTTTCTTTCGCATCGGTAAAGGCATCGATATCATCAACCTGTGGCAGCTTAGCGAAGTTATAGAACTGCGGTGGTGAAGCGGTTGACCACTCTAAAGTATGGCCATTCCATGGATCGCCCGTAGTATCGCGGTTTTGGTCGCGGTCACGGATACTCACGTACAGTTGGATAAACTGCAGAATGATACCGACCATGATGATGCAAGCACCCACGGCGGCTAAGTAGATCCATACGTTCCACGCTGGGTTATCAATGTGGTTGATACGGCGTGTCATACCCATAAAGCCCAGTACGTACAGCGGCATAAAGGCTACATAGAAACCGATTTGCCAGCACCAGAATGACGCTTTACCTAAACGCTCATTTAAGTGGAAACCTGTCGCTTTCGGGAACCAGTAAGCAAAGCCTGCTAAGTAACCAAATACCGCACCACCAATAATAGTGTTATGGAAATGTGCGATTAAAAACAAACTGTTATGTAGAACGTAGTCGGCACCCGGTAAGGCTAATAACACACCTGTCATACCGCCTATGGTGAAAGTCACCATAAAGCCTAGTGTCCACAACACAGGTACCGTTAAACGTAGGCGGCCACGG
Source organism: Shewanella septentrionalis (assembly GCF_025370265.1). Classification (NCBI taxonomy): domain Bacteria; kingdom Pseudomonadati; phylum Pseudomonadota; class Gammaproteobacteria; order Alteromonadales; family Shewanellaceae; genus Shewanella; species Shewanella septentrionalis. Next base: position 59,744 of record NZ_JAMTCC010000010.1, read on the forward strand.
TAGATAGTGAACAACCAGTTAAACAGTTTTACCCCGGTTGGAACCGCAATCACCATAGTCATCACCCCGAAGAAAGCGTTGACGTTGGCACTTGAGCCCATGGTGAAGAAGTGGTGTAACCAAACGATGAAACCTAGAATTGAAATCGCACCACTCGCCCACACCATAGAGGTGTAACCGAACAGACGCTTAGCCGTAAAGGTTGAGATCACATCGGAGAAAATACCAAAAGCAGGCAAAATCAGGATGTAAACTTCAGGATGTCCCCACGCCCAAAACAGGTTGATATACATCATGGCGTTACCGCCACCGTCATTGGTGAAGAAGTGGAAATCCATGTAACGGTCGAGTGTCAGCAGGGCTAACACAGCGGTTAAGATTGGGAATGACGCGACGATCAATATGTTCGCCCACGTACAAGTCCAAGTGAAGATTGGCATTTGCATCAGCTTCATGCCAGGGGCACGCATCTTCAGTACGGTGGCGATAAAGTTCACCCCGGTTAAGGTCGTCCCTATGCCCGAAATCTGCAGTGCCCAGATATAGTAATCGACCCCAACTCCCGGACTGTAAGCCAGCTCTGAGAGGGGTGGATACGCCACCCAACCTGTCTTAGCAAATTCACCTAAACCCAATGAAATATTGATCAACACAGCGCCAGAGGCGGTAAGCCAGAAGCTGAGGTTGTTCAAGAATGGGAAGGCAACGTCGCGGGCACCAATTTGCAGCGGCAACACTAAGTTCATCAGACCTATCATAAATGGCATCGCCATAAAGATAATCATGATCACGCCGTGGGCGGTGAAGATTTGGTCGTAATGTTCAGGCGGCAGATAACCTGCGGCGCCGTTGGTGGCGAGTGCTTGCTGGGTACGCATCATAATGGCATCGGAGAAGCCACGAATGAGCATCACCAAAGCTAACACTATGTACATGATACCTAGGCGTTTATGGTCAACTGAGGTTAACCAGTCGTTCCAAAGTACGCTCCATTTTTTGTGTTTAGTGATTAAGGCTGCAATATACAAACCTACCACTGCGACGACCGCTAAGGTCACCATGATGATAGGCTCGTGATACGGAATCGCATCTAAGCTTAATTTACCGAGAAATGACATGATTACTCCGCCTCCACTTTTTGAGTGGATGAGTGCTCTAAGGATAAAGGTTCTGTGGATGAGTCCTGTGCTGATGACGGTACAGAAGGTGTTGAGCTATCCATGTCGGCCATGTTCTGTGTATTTTCCATCGCGTGCTCGCCTGCCATATGTGCCATGTCGTGCATACCTTTCATGTCTGCCATGTCAGATGTGTGTTCAGTGCCCATGTGTTCCATGCCTGCGTGCATGTCCATTCCTTCGTGACCTTTCATGCCGTCATGTGAGTCCATGTGCATGTACTGCATCACGATTTGGTCAAACATCCCTTTGCTCACTGAGCCAAAGTATTCAACCGGATTGTATTCACTCGGTTTAGCCAGTGTGGCGTAGGCCGCTGAGTCCAATGTCTTGCCCTGTTGTTTTAACTTGGCAACCCATGCATCGAAGTCGGCAGGTGTCTGAGTGGCAATCGCTTTAAACTTCATGCCCGCAAATCCTGCGCCGCTGTAGTTAGCCGAGATACCATCGAAGGTGCCTGGCTCGTTAGCGATCAAATGCAATTTAGTAGTCATGCCCGCCATAGAGTAAATCTGGCTGCCTAACTGCGGGATGAAGAAGGAGTTCATCGCAGTATCAGAGGTGATCTTAAAGTTCACCGGCACATTGGCTGGAAACGCCAACTCATTGACCGATGCCACGCCTTGTTCTGGATAAATGAATAACCATTTCCAGTCCAGCGACACCACTTCAACCGTGACGGGTTTAGCTTCGTGCACTAAAGGCTTATATGGATCAAGATCATGGGTCGAACCCCAAGTGATCACACCGAGCACTATTACGATCACAATCGGCACTATCCACACGACGGTTTCAATCGCTGTTGAGTGTGCCCATTTAGGCGCATAGATTTCTTGATCACGGCCATCGCGATATTTCCACGCGAAGTACAATGTCATGGCAATCACAGGGATAACAACAATCAGCATGAGTAGGGTGGCGACGATAATCAGGTGTTTTTCATCGATACCGATTTGGCCCTTAGGGTCCAACACACCGCCATCACAACCCGCGAGCGTGAATGCTACTGCCGCGATTGCCGCTTTACTTAATTTTCGAATTAACAAAGGAAGATTCCTCTAACCCTAAGGTTTACAACTCTGCCAAGCGTGAACCGGCAGTCGCACTAAGCGGCGTTATCTGAGCGCAAATCCTGAAACCCAAGAGGAATGACACAAAATGTGCCGCCATCCCGACGAAATCGAAGAGCAGCTTTCAGCGCTTAATGCTTAATTTGAATTTAAAAACAGAGGGTTAAAATGGCGGGGCGCGACAACCGTGGGCGGTATGTTCGAGTGATTTTAGCCTTGGGGGTGCTAAAAAAAGTGAAGCGTTAGTTAAATCGAGATTATTGAAAAATTTGAAGCAGCAGTCGATTAAATGCCATAACTGCAGAATAACGAGGGGGTTGAGCAATAACAGGCTGAGCAGACTGGCGCCGATAAACTCGACTAAAAAGCCATTGCTGAGGCTGATGAGTTCACTAATATCGACACAACCGCCGATCAATACGTACAAAACGTCAGCTACAGGCAGCACAAACAATAACCCGAAAAACAGGGTTAGGTTTGTCATGCTAAAGGTTGAAAACCGAATAATCAGGTTCAATCTTTCAGCAATGAATTGGCTAAGAGCTAATTTCAATTAACGGGTCCGGTTGAACGGGAAAGGGAGTCAGTTGGCAGAACAAAAAATATTCAGCATGCAACTTTTTTATGCGGCAGGAGGATACCAAGAAGCGGCTATTGAATGAAAGCGGATCCCCGCGGTAAAAGGGCTTAAGCGTTAAAAAAACCTTAATTAAAACTAAATTAAATCAATAAATTTACAAAATTAACCGAAATTTAACTGATTTGGTTCTCATAAAATAAAAATGTGTGAGGCGCTTCATTTATTCGTTTTGGCTAAAGTTGATGTATTGGCGACGGTATGGCGTGGATTAATGCCCCCATAAGCATGTGGGTTTTAGCCAACAGTCGCTTTTATCGCATACGAATGACGCTGTTATTTACCCTTGCTTGCCGCACATTTTTGCATGCTGATTTTTGATGCGAGTTAAGTGTCGTGGAATGGATTTTAGCTGGGCATCTCAAATAAAAACATCAAGTTAAAACAGCGGAAATGTCAGTCATTTACGCTATTTACATTAGATAAAGCGATTATTAAACTGTGATTTCATCACAACCTTGATATCTGCTTGAGATTGATCGAGTGACTAGTGCATGATACTTGTTAACATTTAGATGTGCCAGCTTGAAGGACTACACATAAAGTCATTTATTCCATACCTTAAGGTAAATATTTTCATCGCCTTAGCTTACATTGTTGTAGGTAAATTAGGCTTGATGATTGCTTTGCCGCCTGGATATTCTGCGGCGATTTGGCCTGCCGCAGGGATTGCTATTGCCGCATGTATCCTATGGAAAGAATATGTCCCTTGGGTTGGCGTGTTTATTGGTTCGCTGCTGATTAACATCAATATTGGCGGGCATATCCATTGGGGCTGGTTACCCTTTGCTATCTCGATTGGATCTTGTATACAGGCTGTGCTTTCAGCCCATGTTCTTGGGCGAGTCGATCATTTATTCACCTTAGATAATCCTAATACCGTCATTAAATCCTGTTTGAGCTTAGCCTTAACTTGTATTGTGGCGACCGTTTTTGGCAACAGTGCCTTAGTGATCAACGGTACGATTCCACCATCCGATTTACTGGGTAGTTTAGTGAATTGGTGGACGGGGGATTTGCTCGGCGCCGTGATCTTTATCCCTTTGACTATGTTGCTATTTGATAAGCGGACTATCTGGCGTGCTCGCCGCATTCAGACGGGTGTTCCCCTGCTGGTGGGCTTTTTATTCTGCGTGGGAATTTATTACTACTCGGATATGAACCAGCGCCAACAGTTGCAGGATAAGTTTCAGATCCAATCCAATGCCGTGATTAGCAATATTGAAAGTTTTCAAGAGGCTAACCTGCAGCAAATCGTCGCCCTAGCGAGCTTGTTCGATAATAGCGAGCAGGTTTCAGAGGATGAGTTTGTGCAATTTGGCAAACGTAACATGCTGCAGCAAGATGGCTTTAGAGCTTGGTCTTGGTCGCCGTTAGTGGCGGCCGCCGATCTGCCCAGTTTTGAGGCATCGACCCGCTCAGCCATTGGCGGCCCTTACAAAGTCACGCGGCCTCAAGGCTGGCAAACTAATACCGATGGCTGGTTAGTGCCTGTGATGTACATTCAGCCAATCATAGGCAATGAGGCGGCGCTGGGATTAGATCTCAATAGCGAGCCGACACGAGCCGCTGCCATTGCCAAAGTGCGCGCGACCCTAGCGCCTGTGATGACGGCGAAGATTCAATTAGCTCAAGATCCCAATGGCCCTGGTGGTACTTTACTCATTGCGCCCGCGTTCGACCGACTAGGTAGAATCTCAGGATTTTGTTCAGCTGTGATTGATTTGCAAAGCATTATTAATGATGTTGAGAGCGTAAAGGGATTGCAGTGGAAACTCTCCGACATGAGTGCGGGCGGTGCATTACTTTATAACAATACCCAGAAGTCGTTTCCCGCGTTTAGCAGCAAGCTATTTAGCGATAAAACCGGCCAGTATTTTCAAGCAAACCTGATGCTAGCGGATCGGCATTGGCACATAGTGATTTATCAATCCTATGCCGTGCTGATGGGCGATACTTTTAGCTTATCACTACTTATGCTGCTCCTCGCCTTTATCACTTGTGCTGTTGTGGGTGGTATGACGCTGATTTCCTCCGGCGAACGCCAACGTATTGCCGAGAAAGTGACTGAAAAAACCATGGCCTTGTCGAAGGAAATTGCCCGCCGTCAGGCTTTTCAGGCTACCTTGGTACAAAGCGAGCAAAGATATCGTAATTTGTTTGATAAGGCGCCTGTAGGGCATGTGCTTAAACGTTTAGATGATAGTCAGTTTGTGGCGATTAACCCCGCATTCGAAGCGATGACGGGTTACTCACTCGCTGAGTTAAATCAGCTCGACCCTTGGGAGCTAACGCCAAAGCGTTATCAATCAAGTGAAACTGAGCAATTAGAGCGCTTAAAGCAAACGCGTCGTTATGGCCCCTATCAGAAGCATTATGTTCATAAGAATGGCCAGTTAGTGGCGGTGCGCCTCAACGGTGCGTTAGTCACAGGTGCCGATAGTGAACAGCTTATTCTCTTTATCGTTGAAGATATTACCGAGCAGGAGCGCACCGTTGCGCGGGTAAATCTATTAGCGCAGGTGTTCCAGCAGAGTGGTGAAGGCATCACTATCATGGATGCCAACGACATTATTGTGGATGTGAATAGTGCGTTTTCTCAGATCACCGGTTATTCCCGAGAAGAAATCATTGGTAAAAACTGTCGCTTTTTAGAGGCCGAGCGTACCGACAAAGGTATCGATCCTCAAGTGCGTGCTGCCCTAGAACAAACAGGTTTCTGGCAAGGTGAAGTTTGGGACAGGCATAAGCATGGTTACGATTTCCCTAAATGGTTGATGATGTCTGTGGTGCGCGATGACGCAGGTGCGGTGAGCCATTACATCGGCAGCTTTACCGATATCAGCGAGCGTAAAGTCAGTGAGGAACGGATTCATTTCCTCGCCCACCACGATTCTTTGACGCTACTGCCTAATCGACTCAGCTTGCAGTCGCGCCTCGAAGTGGTCTTTAGGGAGGCGCTGGCATCCGACAGCCAAATTGCGGTGATGTTTATCGACATGGACCACTTTAAAAATATCAACGACACCTTGGGGCATCATGTGGGCGATCAACTGTTGTTAGAAGTTGCGCGTCGTTTGAAAAACATCGTTGGTGATACTGACACTGTGGCGCGTCTGGGTGGCGATGAGTTTGTGGTCGCATTATCTGATACGAACCATGATGAGGTGGCCAGTTTAGCCGAAGCGCTGCGCAGTGGTTTGAGTCAAACCTATATCATTAATAATCAAGCATTACATTCATCGCCGAGTATCGGCATCAGTTTGTTCCCGACCGATGGCGACAGTGTTGAAGCCCTGATGAAAAACGCCGATATGGCCATGTACCGCGCCAAATCGGCGGGGCGCAATAACTATCAATTCTTTACTGCGGCGATGAATACCTTGATCACTGAGCGCCAGCAAATTGAAACTGGCCTCAGGCAAGTGCTCGCCAACGATGAATTGCGGCTGCATTATCAGCCACAAATTGATATCCGTACTGGGCAAGTGGTCAGTGTCGAAGCCTTAGTGCGCTGGCAACATCCCGAATTTGGCATGGTAGCGCCAGACCGCTTTATCCCCATTGCTGAAGAGATCGACATGATCATTCCTATCGGCCAATGGGTGTTAGAAACCGCGATGGCGCAGCTTGCCGCATGGCGCGCTGCGGGTGCGACCGAGCTGCGAATGGCGGTGAATCTGTCGGCGCATCAACTCCGCAAAGATAGCATTGTCGCCGATATCACCAATGTGCTTTTAAAGCATAAGTTGGGCAAAGGGGCATTGGAGCTCGAAATCACCGAGAGTGTGGCAATGCAATATCCGGAGCAGAATGCGCGCCTATTGGCTGAATTGCGTCAGCATGGTATCGAACTTGCGATTGATGATTTCGGCACGGGTTATTCCTCGTTATCCTATTTGAAACTCTTGCCCTTAGATAGATTGAAGCTCGACCGCTCTTTTGTGAAGGATATTGAGAGCGACCCGAACGATGCCGCTATCAGTGCTGCGACCATTTCTATGTCCCATGAGTTGGGGTTAACTGTGGTGGCCGAAGGGGTTGAAAACGAGGCGCAGTTGGTATTATTGTCGAGGATGGGGTGCGACTTAGTGCAAGGGTTTTATTTTAGTAAACCCTTAGCGGCAGAAGAGTGTTTCCGCTTTATCCAGCGTAATTTATAACGGCAGAGTGTTGCTGTTTTTCTAATGCTGGCGCAGAGTTGGACTATACTTGAGTTCGCATTATGTATGCGTTAATCGAAATACTAAGGATGGTTTTATGCAAGTCATCTTCACCAAAGGAACCCAGCGTTATGGTCAGTTGCGCTGCGTGCGCATGGACGGTAGTGCGACTCAAACCCAAATGCCGGAACAGGGCATTGCTCCCCACGATATGATCCATTATGTGGTTGAAAAACGTCTGCATATTCAAGGGGCTTTCTTCTCGCAGGTCAGAGCTGGCGCCGATATCAGCTTCGCCTTGGAACATAATGAAACCTCCCGTGCCATCGCAGATAAAACGGAAGTGTGGCAAACCGAATCCATAGTCGAGACCTTGCAGTCGCTACTCTGGTCGGGTGAAACGCCAACCTATGACGGCTTTATTTATCTGTTAGAGCAAGCCTGCAACAGCCGAGACCTAGCCGTTCCAACCGTTAGCCAATCGGACTTTGAACATATTCTTAATGAGATTATGGATCTGAGCATCGAGTGGCAAGGAATGGGTGAAGGTCAGTCCCTGACCTTGAAGTTTTAAGCGGTTTAAAACTAAGTGATTTAAAAACAACTGATTTAAAAAAAAGAGCGCAGTTAACTGCGCTCTTTGTGTTACTGCGGCCATAGCGCGATCATTCCCTATGACGACGTTCTTGGCTTTGAGTTGAGCGACCTTGGTTATGTTCTACCGAGCGAGCGGTTTGCGCATTTTGGCGTGGCTCACTTTGTCTCACTCTCACGTCTTCGCGTTGCCTTGGCGCTGCTTGTCTTGGTTGTTCAATACGTTGCGGTTCTGCGCGTCTTGTCTCAGGTCGTGGCGTTTCAACTCTTGGGGTCACAGTTCTTGGATTTTCTTGTCTTTGTGGCGGCGTCCTTTGTTGATCGATATTACGCTGCTGTGACTCCCGAGTTTGATATTGCCTTTGCTGAGACTCCTTCGATGGCATTGGCTTTGACTGCACGGGTCTCGATTGCGCGTCATTACGCTCCTTGTGAGTCGGCGTTTGTACCATAGTCGCGGATCGACGTTCCTTTAACTCGGCCTGTGTTTTTTGATAACTCGGTACGCGGTTATCACGTTCACGACTGGCGTTGTGATAGTCCTTATTGTCACGACTCTTATTCCCCTGATTACTCATATTGCCCTGATTGCTATGGGGATCTTGGCGTTCTTTTGATTTCGAGTATTGGCTATTAAAGTGCTGCTTGCTGCCGCTAGAGTGTGAATCTCTGCCGCGATACTTGTCTTCGTTGTAATAGCGTTGCTTCACGACGGGGTTGTGGTAACTCACGCCACGTCTATGTTCGGGTTTATGTTTCCAAGGCTGGGCACCATAACTGACCGTGTATCTTTCACGTGGGCGATAACGATGTGAATGGCGATAGTCGATCACGACCACTTTATGGTTGTGCCAGTGGAATGAACTGAAGAAGTAGTTAAAGGAAATATGGATGCCAGGTGACCAGTAGAAATGGTTATGACTCGGACGATAGGGATAGCCAGCATAGCCGCCAAATTCCCAATACACGGGTGGATAAGCCACACCCCAGCGCCATGTGCCATAAACCACGCGCGGATCGTAATAGGGCACGTAGACGATTTCTCGCTTAGCGGGTTCTATGATGATCTGATTGTTGGCACGGGTGATCGCCATGTTATCCATGTTTGCTAAGCTGTTCGCTTTATCAGCCTGTTGTCTTAGGGATTGAATGCTGTTCATCACTTGGCCTTCATCTTCTAAGAAGGCTTCACCGAGTCTTTGAGTCCAGTCGAGATCTTCACTCATTTTTTGCAGCAGCGTCGGAAAAGCCAGCAAAGCTTTGACGCTCGGGTCCCAATCTTGATCTTCGGCCTTCGACATCAGTTGATCGACCGATGATTTGGGGCGCTGGGTTAACCAACGTTGTGCCTGCACGATTTCGAGTGGATAAGTTGAGGCAATAAGTATGTGGGTCAATAAGCTATCGGGATACAGGGCAATAGGCGCCAGCATTTGTTCGAGTTCGGCTTGGCTTGCCGCAGCGCTCGAGCCTTGGCTCACAGATACGCCCGCAGCTTGGGCTGTGGTAGTGAAAGGCAAGGCCACTAATGCCGCCGTTAACACTAGCCAATTCCATCGATGTTGTCTGTTCATGGTTTGCTCCAATAATCCTGTTCGAGGATGTTATGGGCATCATAGGCGCTTGAATATGAACATAAGCTGAAAGCATTTTGCGGTTAAAAAGTAATTTTTAACCGCAATTTAGGTGGGAATTTAAATCTATGGTATTGAAACTAAATCATTAAATTGAGTGTACAAAGCTGATGCTGAACTTGGCGCCGCCCAAGGTTTCTGAACGTGAGACTGAAATTCTGCCGTTATAGCTGTCGACTAAATCGCGCACGATCGCAAGCCCAATACCATTACCTTGATGATAGGAATCAGCGCGAATACCGCGTTCAAAGATTTGATTTTGCAGTGCTTCACTGATCCCAGAACCATCATCTTCGATGCAGATCAGCAATTGATAGGCATCGCCGGTCACAGTTAATTTAACTGTGGACTTTGCCGCTTTGCAGGCGTTGTCGAGTACATTACCGAGAATTTCCGTGAGATCCGCTTCATCACCTTTGAATACTGCTTCGTCAGCCATCTCGCCGCTGAGATTGATTTGCGGCTCACGATAAATTTTAGCTAAGGTGCGTAATAACTTAGCGGCGACGTCATCGACGCGAATCCCTAAATGCCACGAGGCTGCCGCTGCCGTTTGGGCGCGTTTCAGCTGGTGGCCAATAATGCGGCTGATCACCGACACTTGCTCGCTGGAGGCTTCGCTTAAGTCGGCCTGACTCTTGATCACCGCCAGCGGTGTTTTGAGGCTGTGGGCAAGATCGGCCAAGGCATTACGATAGCGTTTGCGCTGGGTTTGTTCGGTATTGAGCAAAATATTGAGCTGCCGAGCAACGGCTTGTAATTCAGTGGGGTACTGACTACTTAGCTGCATCGACTTTCCTTGTTCGACGGAATGTAATTCTTGGGTAAAGCGCGCCAATGGCCGCAGTGTCCACACTAGCCAACTCAGTTGGAACACCAGCATGACGAACATTAAGATCAGCAGCCAAGTCCAAAGCTGTTGATTAAATTGATCGATTTGCTGCTGAAATTCGCGTTCGTCCTTAATGATATGAATCGTCACAGGCACGTTTTGATTTTGACTGGCGAAACTGACGCTAAAGCTATAAATCAAATGGGGTTGTTCGGCGAGCTCGATTTGCTCAAAGGCACTTTGACCGGTTGCTGGGATGGTAAAATGCGGCGGTGGCACCATGCCCATAAAAGATTGCGAGTGCCACACGATCGTTTGTTTGCCGCTGGCATCTTCAGTGGTCGCAATGGCATACAGCCCAGATTGAATGAGGTTAAAACGATTTTCGAGTACTAATTCTGGGATAGAGATTTGTTTATTCTCGACTTCAGTCACCGCGAGTATCGAATAGACATAGGCGCTGAGTTCATTTTTGGTCGCGCTTTTAACTTGCTCGGTAAAGGCATCGTTTAAGGCGACGCCGATTAAAGGTAATAACACTAAGATAAACAATAGCGCGCTAATCACTAAGCGCGCTTTAAGGGAGTTCAAGACTTGCCACACAATGGCACGTTTACTCATCAGCAGTTGGCTCGGGCGTTAACGCTTTTAGGCGATAACCTTGGCCGCGCAGGGTTTCAATCAGGTTGTATTGATTATCAGGGTCGAGTTTTTTACGTAACCGGCGGATAAAGACTTCGATGACGTTAGAATCTAAATCAAAATCCTGATCGTAGATGTGCTCTGTGAGGACGGTTTTGGATTTCACTTCACCCTGATGCAGCATAAAAAATTCGAATAACTTGTATTCAGAGCCGCTGAGGTTAACCAGTTCTTCGCCTTTACGCACTTCTAAGCTGCTGGTATTTAGGCTAAAGGGACCGTTATAAATCAAAGGGCTGGCCTTGCCGGCAGAGCGACGGATCAGGGCTTTGAGCCGCGCGACCAGTTCTTGGGGATGGAAAGGTTTCGTCAGGTAGTCGTCGGCACCGGCGTCGAGCCCTTCCACCTTGTCTTGCCAACTGTCTCTCGCGGTTAAAATTAGGATTGGGAAGTCGCGTTCCTGTTCGCGTACGCTGCGGATAAGCGCGATACCATCGAGCTTAGGCAAACCGACATCGATTATCGCCGCATCATAGTTGTATTCGAGTGCTTGAAATAAGCCTTCTTCACCATCGCTCGCCACATCGATACTGTAATGGGCATCGAGCAGATGTTGTTTTAAGTTAGCCTGCAGTTCTAAATCATCTTCAACCAATAACAATCGCATAGTTAATTCCTCGACACTCGGCCAGTTGCGGCATCCACTGAGACTGAAAACACTTGGCCGTCATTATTGAGGAGCTTAACCCGATACCCTGAGCCGCTGGATTGCACGCTCAGTACCTTGCCTTGATATTGGCGTTGCACCATAGCTACAGCTTGATCTGGGCTATTGACCGCCAGACGGCGCTGCTCATTCTTCGCACCTTGGTTGCGATCATTCTGTCTATCATTGCCTGCCATGCTGCCAAAGGAGGCCAATAAGCAAGCGATTAGGGCCAATGTCAAACCAAGTTTCATATCTGGTACCCGCAATGTTCGGCGATCTTAAGTTAATGGGTGAGATGGATAACTTATCGAGTCGACTAAGAATACCTCATCACCTTAACAAACACATAGAGATCAGCCAATTGGTTGGCACAATTCCATCAAAATTAACTTTGGTAGTCATTTTGTTATTCGTGACAGAACTGAAGCTCTGTCAGCGAGTCTATTCCTATGCTCGCATTCAATATGCCCTAGTGTCGGCTAATCCAGATGAACTAAGGCTGAACGTATTGTCGCGCTAAGAACAGTAAATGTTGATGTTCAGCTTATGTTCACCTTCATTGCACTTTAATGGCTCCAATTTGAACGGATTATCCATGGGGTATTCAAGATGAACACACTCAATAAACAAGGTATGGCAGCCACAGTTAACAGTCAGGTTAACACCCATTTCGTTAAAGCGACGGCCATTGCCGCGCTGTTTTTAGCGTCCACTGTGGTCAGCGCTCAGCCCCGCGAACTGGAGTCATCGCAAAGCTTAACGCCATTTACTGTGGCCAGTGTCGGCATTGCCAAAAAAGCTGAAAACAGCGAGCAAGCAGCCGAGCAGGAACAGCAAGCTTTAGCCCTGTTACAACAAGCTGCGCCCGCAAAAAATGTCACTGAAGCCGCTGCTGCAGCCGTTAAATCCTTGGCGCCCGCGTTATCCTCTAAAGCGCCGACGGCAAACCGCGTGCAACTAATGGGCGCATCGCCGATGACGCGTGAGCAAGTGACTGCGAAACATGCGAGCCAAGGCATGCCGAGTTCGAGCGCGACCAGTGAAGATCCCTACCGCGCACCTGTGTATCACAGTTTTTCGATTTTTGATGCCAGCAGTCGTTTGTTTGAAGACTTTGACTACGATGGTTTTTATCAAACGTTTAGCGTGACCTTCGACGTTGATGTCAATGGTTCATATCTTAATGAAAGAGCTGATTTATTTGCCGAGCTTTATCTCAGTCGTGATGGTGGCCCTTGGGTGCATTACTACACCACAGACGTATTTACCATTTACGGCGATTCGACACAGGACGATTACGAAGTGTTGACCACGCTCTACACGGGTTATGCGACGGATCACTATGATGTGTTGATTGATGTGTATGAAGTGGGTTACAGCGATATTGTTGCGACCATTAGCGCCGATGAGACCGATAGTTTGTATGCGCTGCCATTGGAGAGTAGCGATCGAGACAGAGAGCCCGACATTATCGTTGTTGAGGAAAGTGGCGGCGCCTTCTCAGTATTAGGTTTGTTATGTCTTAGTTTGTGTGCGGGGCTGCGGTTGAATCGAACTCGAGCCTAATCGCCCTTATTTCTCTCGGTGTTTATCTGCGGTAAATAGGGCTAGTATGGATGAGTTATTTTAACTAAATGGAGAAAGACATGATTGCTCAAGGTCAAACATTACCTGCTGCCACATTAGGTCAACTGACTAAAGATGGCATGGTGAATCACCAAGTTACCGAATTGTTCGCGGGTAAAAAAGTCGTATTGTTTGCAGTGCCAGGTGCTTTTACTCCGACCTGTTCTGAAGCGCATTTACCTGGCTATGTGGTATTAGCCGATCAATTTAAAGCGAAAGGCGTGGATTTGATTGCCTGTGTTGCTGTGAACGATGCCTTTGTGATGAAAGCGTGGGGCGAAGCACAAAATGCCTCTGAATTAATGATGTTAGCCGATGGCGATGCCAGCTTTACTAAAGCCTTAGGTTTAGAGATGGATACTGCCGGTTTTGGTGGCGTGCGTTCACAACGTTACGCCATGATCATCGATAATGGTGTAGTGACGCTACTGAATGTAGAAGAGCCAAAGGCTTTTGAAGCCAGTAAAGCTGAAGTGGTTTTAGCAGCTCTTTAATGATTCAGCTCCGAATTTAATCGGACATCAAAATAGATGGGAGCCTAGCCTAGGCTCCCATTTTTATTGGTATTTTAGTGGGTTAAGCGGCCCGCGACTGTGGTGCTAAGTTACCAACCTCGGCAATGCCTAAACTGGTCTCAATATCCTCGACGCTCTGCTGTACTTCTTGGGCGATGACTTCACTCTGTTGTGAACTGGTTTGCGCTTGTTCTTTTAAACTATCCATAGTGCGAACAAATTCATCGAGATAATCGACTTGCTCTTTGGCATTGAGCGAGCCTTGTTTGGCGGTATTGGCCATGTCGCTCGCTTGATTTTGCACCGTTTGCGCCACTTGCCATAGGCTTTGAGCGCGAAGTTTTTGGCTGCTGGTGGCCTCTGCTATGCCATCGACACTCTCGCTGAGGGCATGATTCGATTGGGTCAGTTGCTGCAGAATCTTCACGATTTCATTTAAAGACACTTGGGTGCGCTGACTTAAATTTCGCACTTCATCGGCGACCACGGCAAAGCCGCGACCTTGCTCTCCCGCCCGCGCAGCTTCAATGGCGGCATTGAGGGCGAGTAAGTTAGTTTGTTCGGCGATATTGCCAATTACATCAATGATTTTCGACACATCCGTCACTGAGTTATTCAGACTTTCAAGGGAAGCATGGCAAAGGCCAACGGCGGTTTGCGTCTGCTCAGTTGCGCTCAGCACTGCTTCTGCTTCGGTTTGGCTCGACTGCATTTGGCGCATGGTTTCGGCGGCGCTGTCTTCCACTAGTGCCGAAGTGTGGCTCACCTCATTGGCGAGGCTGCGGATATGCTCGGTCTGTGTTTGCGTATCGGCCACAATCGTCTGAGTGTGCTCTGTGTGCTGCGACAGCTGAGTAATTCGCGCAACCAGTTGGCTTAATGATTGAGAAACCTTAGTGATTTGCTGGCGTTGTGCCTCGTCTTCCTGTTCAAACCTTTGCAGCAACTGGTTGAAATGACCTGCGATTTGGCCCGTCTCGCAGCGACGATTAATATCTAAACGCTCGCGGCTATTCGATTCGCTTAATTTCATAAAGGCTTGGTTGAGACGTTTTAATGGTTTGACGACGCGATTTTGCTGCAGAATTAAATAACCTATGGCAAACAAGGCCATGACCGAAACCATAGTGTAGAGGATCAGTTGTAGCTCATATTTCAGCTGTTGATTCTTCGCCGCCTGAGCCTCACCTAAGCCAATAAGCTGTTGTTCCACATTGCTAATCGCTTGAATGAGTTGATCTTGCATCTCTTGGTTGGCTTGCAGCAATTGGTGAGTATTGGCGACTTCTTTGTTGTATCGATTGGCGAGACTGAGCAGTTCACTGCGGTCACTTTCGCCGACTTCAATCTGTTCCGGTTCGCTGGAACCGAGGGCAAACTCATCGGCTTCTTGCTGCTCATATACACCGATTAACGGCAGTGCGCTGAGGGCGTCGTGCCACGTATTTAGCTCTTTGCTGGTGCTGTCTAAAATACCCTTGAGCTGCTGATTTTTGCCGATGAGGTAGCCATCGGTTAGCTGGGAAAGTTGGTAGACGATGGAAGGTAAATCGCGGCTCAATTGCAGATATTGTTCGGCGACCGCAGCATTTGTGGTTAAGCCTTTATCGGCATAACTGCCCAGACGACGGTTATAGTCGAGCATTTCAGATTCGGCGTGGGCCAGCAGTTGCCTAGGGTTGCCAGCGAGTTTACCCGCGGCGCGGTACTTGGTATCTAAATCTTGAATGAAGCTGCTGAGACTTGCTTGCAAGTCATTATCGGTAGCGCCCATGGTGGCGAGATTAAGCTCTGTAAGCTGGTTCTTAATGGCGCTGAGTTTGGTTTTCGCTTGTTCCAGTTGGCTAGCGTTGCCGCTGGCGAGGTAGCCGTCGAGATCGCGGCGTACGCCGACGAGAAAATCCTGCTGAATAGCTTGTAATGTAAGTGTTTGCTGCTCAATTTGTTGCCGCTGATCACTGCTCCACAGCACTACGGCTGCTAGCAATCCCGCGAGCAATAACAACAGGGCAGAAGCAGAAAGCGACAGCGTTGAAATTTTCATTTTGCAATCTTCATAATGGTCAGAGCCAGTAACTGTGCTGAGTTTATGAATTTAAGGTGACATTAATATGACAAGTGCTCACTTGGATGTCAGCGTTGTCATTTGATTTGCAAATATGTGATCTCGCGTTATTCCAGCGGCAGCCACACTTGGGCTTTTAAACCGCCTTCGGCGCGGTTGGAGAGTGTAATTTGCCCTTGGTGTCTATCGATAATCCGTTTGATGATGGCGAGGCCTAGGCCCGAACCAACACTACCACGGGCGATATCACCTTGGGTAAAAGGTTGAAATAGTTTGGTCATTTGTGACTCATCGATCCCTGGGCCATTATCTTCAACACTAAAACCGATACGTTTGCCATCGAACTGCGAGCTAATGCGGATCCAGCCAGAACCATAGCGAAAAGCATTTTCGACTAAGTTACTCAGTACCCGCTTTATGGCAATCGCTTGGAATTGAGCTTCTGGGCAGTCAGTTAACAGCACTTCAATTTCGCCGGCGCGATTGGCCTCTGCTTGAGCGACATCTTGAATGAGTTTATTGATTTGGCCTAGCTCACGGCTGGTTTCCTGATCTTGGCGAATATACGCAATAAACTGGCTGATGATGGCGTCCATATCTTCGATATCGTTGACTATGCCATCTTTAAGATATTGATCTTCCTCAACCATCATCTCAGAAGCGAGCCGAATACGGGTGAGCGGCGTGCGCAAGTCGTGGGAAATCCCCGCCATCAATAGCGCTCTGTCCTGCTCCAGTTGTTTCATGCTGTGCGCCATCTGGTTGAAGGCGTTAGTTACTTCGACAATTTCACTCGAACCATTCAGCGGCAAGGGATCGGGGAATTCACCGCGGGAAACGGCAATCGCGGCTTTTTGTAGTCGTCTAAGTGGGCGGTTTTGTTGGCGGGCAAACCACCAACCCCCGGCGACGCTGAGGGCGCCTATGACCATTAAATAAAGGGTGAGCGGCGAAAGGTCTGAAACATTTTGGCCGATAAGCGGCACTTTTATCCAAATCGAGGGCGCCTGTGGTGGACGGATCCAAATCTGCAATACACTGCCGTGGGTGACGCGCACTTCGGCGTCGCCGCCGAGATATTCCGACATCTGCGCCGACCAGAAACCATAGTAGGTCGCTTGCTCAATCCCAGCTTCGCGCGCTTGCTGTTGATTGTAGATCTTCATGCCATCGTCGTGGACTTTGGCATTGAGGGCATCGACTATGGTTAAGTGTTCGCGGCCAATATCTATGCCATCGACAAACAGCAATTTAACTTGGCGAGCGATTAATTGATTGATTTGTTGGTAGCTTGGCTTAAGCACATAGACGGCAACTGTGACGTAAGACACCAGCTGATTGATCAGTAGTAGACAACCAATCAGCATCACGGTTTGACTAAACGCGCTGCGAGGGACAAACCGCCACCAAAACTTAGCTTTCATCGGGGGCTCAATAACCGCAGCAGATTAAGATGGCAGCGCGGCTCATCGACGCGCGGCGCCATCGGGCACAAACACATAACCTAATCCCCACACAGTTTGAATGTAGCGCGGATTCGCAGGGTCTTTTTCGATTAAACGCCGCAGACGTGACACTTGCACGTCGATGGAGCGTTCTAGCGCCGAATAATCGCGGCCACGGGCGAGGTTCATCAATTTATCCCGAGACAAGGGCTCGCGTGGATGGGTAACTAGCACTTTAAGCACGGCAAACTCACCGCTGGTGAGCGCAATCGATTCGTCGCCGTGGTACATCTCACGGGTGGCTAAATCCAGCGAAAACTCACCGAAGCTGATCTGCGCTTCCTGCTGGGCTGGCGCACCGGGCACATCTTGGGTTTGGCGACGCATCACGGCTTTGATCCGTGCGAGTAATTCCCGTGGATTGAAAGGTTTTGGCAGATAATCGTCGGCGCCTAACTCTAGGCCAATAATACGGTCGACTTCATCGCCCTTGGCCGTCAGCATCACGATCGGAATAGGATTACCTTGCTGGCGCAAACGGCGGCAGATAGACAGGCCATCTTCACCGGGCAACATTAAGTCGAGCACGAGTAAATGGAAGTTTTCGCGTTCTAATAGGCGGTCCATCTGCTCGGCATTGGCCGCGCTGCGTACCTGATAACCTTGCTCCATCAGGTAACGCTCGAGTAACGCTCGCAGGCGCATATCATCATCGACGACGAGGATTTTCGAGGTTTCTTGTCCCATGGGATGTCCTTTAATTGCTCAGATTGGTGCTTATTCTACTGACGAGAAACAGTTAAGATTAACCAACTGGCTGAAATTGAAAACGAATCTGCCTAATATAGCCGCATTCAACCTAGGCGACTAGCTCACCTTAGTGGCTTGAATGCGATAAATGCTGACATTTATTGCCCAATGTTAATACTAAGCAAATGAAATTGCATGGGAATACTCGCGTTTATTCACGCCAAGGGTGAAATTGTAACTAAATTGGCATCAGCAAAAGCGGTGATTTCAAAGCCATTATGCACAGAGATGATTTAGTGAGTTAACTTTAGCGTCCAGTCTGAGTATCATCAGTCCAATATATTATCCCGCATCAATTGTGGTCGTTTAATCCAACGATTGAGTAATGAGTATGAAAGCGCATTTGATCACCCGGCAGGGTTGGCAAACTTTAGATAAAGAATTGAAGTATTTGTGGAAAGAATATCGGCCGCAAATCACCCTTAAAGTCCAAGAGGCTGCGGCGCAAGGCGACCGTAGTGAGAACGCTGATTACACTTACAACAAGCGTTTGTTAAGACAAATTGACGGCCGAGTCAGGTACTTAGTTAAGCGGCTGGAAGAGTTAAAAATCGTCGATTACTCACCGCAGCAGGAAGGTAAAATATTCTTCGGCGCTTGGTTTGAGCTTGAAAATGAAGCGGGAGATCGCGTGCGTTACCGGATCGTCGGTAAAGATGAACTCGATACCAAATTGGGCTACATCACCATCGACTCGCCCATGGCGCGTGCCTTAATCGGCAAGCAAGTGGACGATGAGGTGGTAGTGCAAACGCCATCGGGTCCAAAAGAGTGGTATATCAATCAGATCCGTTACACTCCTTTTGAAACCACTCTCGCCAGCGAGGCAGATTAGCGACAGAGTTGCCGCCGTGACAACCGCTGCGGTCACCATGGCATGACGGGGAAAGATCAAAGACTCTGCTTTGACCTAGGCTTTAGCATGAAACATACGGGGCGCCTGTGGTATCTTTGGCGCAATAACGACTTACTTTACAGTTAGGCACGACACTTTATTTATGCAAACTAATGCACATAACATCGCTCAGATTATCGCTCAAGAACTGAATGTTCGTGAGCAACAAGTTGCCGCAACCATCACTCTGCTTGACGATGGTGCGACGGTTCCCTTCGTTGCCCGCTACCGTAAAGAAGCCACGGGCGGATTAGACGATACGCAACTGCGTACCTTGTACACACGTTTAGGTTACCTGCGTGAGCTGAACGACAGACGCCAAGTGATCCTGTCTAGCATCCAAGCTCAGGGTAAGTTAACGCCAGAATTACAAAGGGCTATTGATGACGCAGACAGCAAGACACGTCTCGAAGATTTATATCTGCCCTTCAAACCTAAGCGCCGCACTAAGGGCCAAATCGCTATCGAAGCTGGGCTTGAACCATTAGCCGATGCCTTACTGGCTGACCGTAGCGCCGATGTTGAAACCAAAGCGGCGGGTTATATCAATAGCGAAGCGGGTTTTGTCGATGTGAAAGCAGTGCTTGAAGGCGCGCGTTATATCCTGATGGAGCGCTATGCCGAAGACGCGGAATTACTGCGTAAAGTGCGTGAACATTTAAGCCAAAACAGTGTGTTAGAAAGCCGTTTAATTGCCGGTAAAGAGAAAGAAGGCGCGAAATTCCGAGATTATTTTGAGCATACCGAACAGTTAGCTAAGATCCCATCACACCGTGCGCTGGCTATGCTGCGTGGCCGTAATGAAGGTTTCTTAACCTTATCTATGAATGCCGACCCCGCCGCCGAAGCGGGCCAAGGTAGTTACTGCGAAGTGATTATCTGTGATCACTTAGGGCTGAAATTAGGCGATAGCAGCGTTGATCAATGGTTGAAAACCGTGGTGACGGCGACATGGCGCATTAAGATTGCGTTGCAGATGGAAACCGAGTTTATTTCGCAAATGCGCGAACGCGCCGAAGCCGAAGCGATTAAAGTTTTCGCCCGTAACTTAGGCGATTTATTGATGGCTGCTCCAGCGGGCGCGAAAGCCACCATGGGACTCGATCCAGGTTTACGTACCGGCGTGAAAGTGGCTGTGGTCGATAACACGGGTAAGATGTTGTGCCATGCGACGATTTTCCCGCATGCACCGCAAAATCTGTGGGAAAAGTCGATCCGTACTTTGGCTAACTTAGTCAAAATGCACAAAGTTGAATTAATTGCGATTGGTAACGGCACGGCATCACGGGAAACCGACAAGCTAGCCGCTGAACTGATTGCCGCCGTGAAAGATACCCATCCACACTTGACCAAAGTAATGGTCAGCGAAGCGGGTGCGTCTGTGTATTCTGCATCGGAATTGGCGGCGTTGGAGTTTCCTGATCTTGATGTGTCGATTCGTGGTGCCGTGTCTATCGCCCGCCGCTTGCAAGATCCATTAGCCGAATTGGTGAAGATTGAACCTAAGTCTATCGGTGTCGGTCAATACCAACACGACGTGAGTCAAAGCCAATTATCGGGTTCGCTGGAAGCCGTGGTGGAAGATTGTGTAAACGGCGTGGGTGTAGATCTCAACATGGCCTCAGTGCCGTTATTGTCACAAGTGGCTGGTTTAAATAAAACGTTAGCGAAAAACGTGGTCGATTATCGCGATGCCAATGGTCAGTTTAAGAATCGTAAAGAGCTGCTGAAAGTACCGCGTTTAGGGCCTAAAGCCTATGAGCAAGCGGCGGGCTTTTTGCGTATTCGTGAAGGTGATAATCCACTCGATGCCTCGTCTGTGCATCCAGAGGCTTATTCACTCGTCGAAACTATCGCTAAGGCTAAACAAGTGGAACTGGCGAGCCTGATGGGTAACTCTGATTTGCTGCGTAGCATCAAGCCTGAAGAGTTTATTACGGCGGAATTTGGTTTGCCGACCGTGACGGACATTTTGGCCGAACTGGATAAACCGGGTCGCGATCCCCGTGGTGAGTTTAAAACCGCTAAGTTTAAAGATGGCGTCGAAGAGCTTAAACATTTGAAACCAGAAATGATGCTCGAAGGCGTAGTGACCAACGTGACTAACTTTGGTGCCTTCGTTGATATTGGCGTGCATCAAGATGGATTGGTGCATATCTCTTCACTGACCGACAAGTTTATCAGCGATCCGCATACTGTGGTGAAAGCGGGTGATGTGGTCAAAGTTAAAGTGATGGAAGTGGACGTTGAGCGTCGCCGTATCGGTTTGAGCATGCGTTTGGACGAAGCTATCGACCAGAGTAAGTCGCAGCAAAGACCGCACAACTCTGCCAAAACTCATAATGGCAAGGCGCCTCAGTCGGCAAAACCTGCCGCACGTCCGGCGCAAAAACAAGCACCTAAAGCGCCGGCAAATGCGGCTATGGGCAATGCCTTTGCCGATGCCTTCGCTAAGCTGAAAAAGTAAGCGTTAACTGTTAAGACTCGGACTTAAACCTTGTCCGAGTCGACTTTTTTACATGTTACTCACAAAATTGTTGCATCAATATCGCCTTAGAGAATATAAAGTCGGCATTTAATGCAACGTTAAGCAAAATCGGTTGTCATAGCACAGCTTATTCACCGATTTTTTTCAAATTGACACTCCAACGCTGAGTGGCTCTTTATACGTTTTGGGGTAACACATGCAATCTGGTTTATCACCTCGCGGGCATCACAATGCCCATGGGCCTTTCCGTGCCATCTTTATTTTCTCACTATTAGTGCTTTTTATTGCCACCGCGAGCCGTATCGCTTTAGGGCTGTGGCAAGCCGATCGCGTGGCCGCTGTGGAGGGTTGGTCGCATCTATTAATCCAAGGTTTGCGTGTCGATATCGCTACCCTGTGTTGGTTATGGGGTATTGCCGCCCTAGGAACCGCATTATTTTCGGGTGATCATTTTATTGGCCGTCTGTGGCAGCCGATTCTACGGATGTGGTTAACCGTCGGTCTGTGGATCATGTTGTTTTTAGAAGCATCGACCCCTGCATTTATCGAAGAATACGGTATTCGCCCGAATCGTTTGTATGTGGAATATTTGATCTACCCAAAAGAAGTGCTTTCTATGCTGTGGGCGGGTCGCAAACTTGAGCTGATCTTCTCCGTGCTATTAACTATAGGTACACTATGGGGCGGTTGGATATTAAGCGGTAAGCTCACTAAAAATTTACGCTTTCCACGCTGGTATTGGCGTCCAGTATTAGCATTAATTGTTATCGCTATCACTATATTAGGTGCCCGTTCAACCTTAGGCCATAGACCGATTAACCCTGCTATGGTGGCGTTTGCCGACGATCCATTAGTGAACTCTTTAGTCATCAACTCAGCCTATTCATTAGTGTTTGCCATCAAGCAGATGGGCAGTGAAGAAGATGCCTCTAAAGTGTATGGCAAGTTAGATAACGCTGAGATTATTGCGACCATAAGACAGGAAAGTGGTCGTCCTGAAAGTGCATTTACCTCAACAGATATCCCATCGCTGAGTTTTAACCAAGCCAGTTATACCGGAAAGCCAAAGAACTTAGTGATCCTACTGCAAGAGAGTTTAGGCGCACGTTTTGTGGGGAGTTTAGGCGGTTTACCGCTGACTCCGAATATCGATGCCTTATCCAAAGAAGGTTGGTATTTCGATAATTTGTACGCCACTGGTACTCGTTCAGTGCGCGGGATAGAAGCCGTAACGACAGGTTTTACCCCGACGCCAGCTCGTGCTGTGGTGAAACTGGGTAAGAGCCAAGTTGGCTTCTTCAGCATAGCTGAATTACTTAAAAATCATGGTTATACCACGCAGTTTATCTATGGTGGTGAGAGCCATTTCGACAATATGCGTAGCTTCTTTTTGGGCAACGGCTTTAGTGACATCATAGATCAGAAAGATTATAAATCTCCGGCTTTTGTGGGCTCGTGGGGCGCCTCTGACGAAGACTTAATGCGCAAAGCGAATAGTGAGTTTGAGCGTCTGCACAGCGAAGGTAAGCCTTTCTTTAGTTTAGTGTTTAGCTCGAGTAACCACGATCCATTCGAATTCCCAGATGATCGTATCGAGCTGTACGAGCAACCTAAGCAAACCCGTAATAATGCGGCGAAATATGCCGACTATGCGATTGGTGAGTTTTTCAAACTGGCGAAAAATGCGGACTACTGGAAAGACACGATTTTTATCGTGGTTGCCGACCATGACAGCCGAGTGGGTGGCGCGGATCTGGTGCCAGTGTCACGTTTTCGTATTCCGGGTTTAATCCTTGGGGATAATTTAGCGCCAAAACGCGATCATCGTATTGTGAGCCAGATTGATTTACCGCCAACACTTCTATCATTGATTGGTATTTCAGACTCTTATCCTATGCTGGGCCGAGATTTGACTCAGGTAAGTGATGATTGGCCTGGACGCGCGTTAATGCAATACGATAAAAACTTTGCCCTGATGGAAGGTAAAGATGTAGTGATCCTGCAGCCAGAAAAAGCGGCTCAAGGTTTCGAATACAATGAAAAAACTGAGCAGTTAACGCCTTATGCGCCAGCTGCGGCAGCGTTAGAGAAGAAAGCCTTAAGTTGGGCATTATGGGGCAGCTTAGCCTATCAGCAAGAGCTGTATCGTTTGCCTAAGTAAGCGTTAAACAGCATAAAAAATGCCGCTATTTTTAGCGGCATTTTTGTTTATTATTTTTGTTCATCTTGTGCGGGAAAAGATTAATCCCATTGGAATAAGTTAAATCCACGTCGACATGATAGATTCTTGCTCTGGCTGAGTCTGTTGTTGATAGAACTGACCAATGCGTTGCCCAAGCTGTTGATAAAATTGAGTCGGTTCTCCTTGGAGCGATTGACGCGCCGCACTACTGGTATTCGCTTTGGCGTTACTGCTGGCATAATTTGCCGCACCTTGACTGACCTTTAAGCGGATATCCTTACGTTGCAGCGCCGCTTGACCGCGTGCAGCAACTTTAAGCGTCTTAGGTAACACCCGCTCGGCCACCACAAGGGGGGCTTTTTTCTCTTGCTGTTGTTGGCTTTGTTGCTGCGAGGATTGCTGTTGCTGCTGTTTTTCTTGAACTTGTTGCTGATTATTCTCGAGCGTTTTGGTTTGTTGCTGAGTTTGATCTGCTGTGCGTTCATTCTGCGGATTAAAGGCGCGTTCTTCATGGCCTTTAGTGGCAGCTTGTGGGGGAATGACCACTGGTTTCAGTTGGTTGTCGACCCGAGCCGAGTCCGTCGCGACATTACTGGTCGCTAGTGGGACTTGGGGGTAGTTACTGACAACTAACATGGAAAATTCCTTGGCACATTAATGGTTAAATACTAGTCATTAATCGCTCAAAGATAAAGCGTTAACGTGTCTGTAACGTTAACCAAGGCATAAATACTTGCAAAAACTCCTGTTGATGGGAAATAAACGGCGCATGGGAGGCTTTGGCAAGCATCATATCTTCAATTTGCGGCGTGATCGGCATCTTAGGTGGTACGCGTTTGGGCACTAGCCCGTCGAGTCGGCCCCAGATCCTTAGCCAAGGTTGCTGTAATTCTGTCAGTTGCGGTCTTAAGTCGATGTCAGTCAGCATGCTTAAACCTTGAGTTAAGGCTCTGGCATCGGGTAATGGGCGCGCAAGAACAAGATCGCGCAGCCGTTTGATATCTTCTTTGGCGGTTTCGCTGCCCATGGCCTGAATCGCTAGAAATCTCTCTATAGTTTTAGGTAAATTTTGCTCGAGTTGTTCTCTAAATTGATTAAGGACTTGGGGTGGAATGCCCGGCCATGCTTCGTCTTCCCTTGCCATAAAGCAGGGGGATGAGGCGATAGTGATCAAGCCTTTGATTTTTTGTGGGTAACTCAGTGCTGCCTGAGTCGCCACGAGTCCACCGAGTGACCAGCCGGCCCAAATAGCGTGTTCTGGTAATGCGGCGACTAAGGCATCGACCCAAGCTAATAGATCACCTTCCACCATCTGACTATGGCCGAAGCCCGGCAAGTCGACATAGTGCACCCTATACTGAGACAGTGACTCATGTAATGGCGTAAACACAGCGCTATTGACTCCCCAACCGTGAAGCATCACCAGATCTGGCCCTTGGCCTCTGATTTCAATATGCAAATTTTCGTGGTTTGTGGATGTCACTTGGCTCACTTGAGTGCCTCAAAAATGGATTAGGTGAATGTATGCCGCGCTTTGTCAAAAGGATTTGGCCGCCATCCGCTTGGCGGATAATGTGTTTAGGCTATCAACTCGGCACAAGCTGGTTGGCGGGCAGTTTACCTAACCGTTGCCTGCTGTGCCACCAATCCATACCTATCCCCGAGACGGGCATTTGCATCGTTTGTCTTCAATCTGGCTTATATCATGGACCTATTTGCTTAGGCTGCGGTAAGTCGATGCAAATCGAGGTTGATTATTGCGGGGAATGCCAAAAGCGTCAGCCGCGTAAAGTCGTTGCCCCCTGCAGTTACCATCAAGGTTTAGGTGCTTGGGTTGGCGCGATTAAATATCAAGGGCAACTTGCCGCTTTACCTGTGCTATGCCGTGCCTTAGTGGCACGAATTAAGCTATTAGAACTGCAAGGATTAATCACGCTGCCCCAAGCGATAGTGCCAGTCCCATTGCATCCAAAACGTTTACAACAACGGGGGTTTAATCAGGCGTGGTTAATTGCCCATGAGCTTTCACAGCTCTTGCAACTGCCATTAGTGAGCGAGGGATTAACGCGCCAGCAAGACACTCGGCCGCAGGCCGGACTTTCAGGTGCACAACGACGACGCAACTTACACGATGCCTTTATGTTAGCGGATGATTTTGCGTTCCAGCGTATTGCATTGGTGGATGATGTGGTCACGACAGGCACCACAGTCTCTGAAATTGCCCGCTTATTCGAAGCGCGATACGTACATGTGCAGGTATGGTGTCTGGCAAGGGCAGAGGCGCCAGGCTTGTTGGATGATGTTGACGCTGTTTAAAACATAGCGGTCACATCATTATATCTATGTGTATGTCAAAATTATGTCAAAAATACTGAGTGAAAATGAGTAAGTTTTAATTCTGAGACAAGGTGTAAGTATCTGTATCAATAAGTTTTATTTATTAATTTTATTGATGTACCTTCCTATGTTATTTCGTTTGGAGGGTATTTATGGACGCTAAACAGGCGCTATCAAATGCAAATGCGGCATCTACGCTGAAAGATGTTATTCAGGCGATAAGCTATTCTTTGAAGCTGCATGGTATCTGTGGTTTCTGGTTTCAGGGAGTTCCACATTGTGCGTATGAAAATTACCACTTTCCAAAAGATACCAATCTGTTCTCTCCTACGGCGTTACGAAAACCTATCGCCAGTATAGCTTCTTCCCCTGTTGTCGCTGAATTACAGCGTTTTTATTTAAATCAGGTTGCAGCCAATGATTTCAATTTTGGATTTTCATTAGATACTTCAAAATCTTATATGTATAGATTCACGAGTGAAAAAAATGATAAGACCAGCCTACTGTTTAGTAAGCACAATATTCAAAGTGTTTTGAGCTGGCCCATCTCATGCCACACTAATCGTCATTGGGCAGGCCGCTTCATACTACTCAGCCATCTTAGCGACTCAGAGATAGCATTAGAGGGATTGGCTGATACTTTAAAGGAAGCCCAAAACAAGCTGTTTGAATGTAATAAACAATTGTTCAATCCATTTCTACAAAGCTCGCTACTTAAAGATAATGCGAGAGATATCCTGCTCATGGTCGCAAACGGCCTTCAGAATGACGAAATTTCAACTCAGCTCCCGATAAGTGTCAGAGGAGTTGAATATCATATGGAAGCTATGCGCAAGAAATTTGGGGCTACAAATAGAGCAAACTTAATCCATTTAGCCCATCAATATGAGTTGATCTAAATATGTTGATATTACTGGTTGAAGATAATCGACTTCTCTCTAACAACATCATTCAATATCTTGAATTGAGTGGCATAGAGTGCGATTACGCTTTCAACCTAGCTCAGGCTGATATGCTAATTAGCCAGCAGCAATTTGACGCTATTATTCTCGACCTAAATTTGCCTGATGGTGATGGGATTGAAGCATGTGAACGCTGGAAAGCACAGTGCATTACTTCGCCCATAATAATGTTAACCGCACGTAGCAGTCTGAATGAGCGCTTGAATGGGTTTGCTGTTGGCGCGGATGATTATTTAGTAAAACCATTTGCAATGGAGGAACTCGTCGCGCGATTGAAGGTGGTTGCTCAGCGTCGTCCGGCGCCTCAAAGGCTAGTCATTGGGGAGCTAGAAATTGATTTTGGAAACCATAGGGTATATCGCCAAGGACAGCTTCTTGCTTTACCTAAAACAGGCTGGCAGATCCTTGTTTTATTAGCTCGGCGTAGCCCAGAAACAGTGAGTAGAGAAGAGATTGAGCGAACGATTTGGCCCAATAGTGCTCCTGATAGTGATAGTTTACGCAGCCATATTCATCTGTTACGAAGGGTGATAGATCGACCCTTTGAACGACAAATATTGCATACGATTCGTGGAGTCGGTCTAAGCCTTAGGGATGATATCAATGCAAGCTCCTAAGCTTAGCCTCAAGCGGAGCTACCAAGTATGGGGTGTTATTTTTCTATTAATAACATTAGGTATTAATAGCTTTATACCACTGTGCATGATGTGTGCAGGTATGATTTCTATGCATGAGGTCACCATACATAATGCAGGGCAAGCTGCTGAGTCATTACTGACTATGGCGGAACATGCTCAACCGCAAAAACAATTACTTAATCAGCCGATTCTAAAAACTGATAACTTAACCGTCTATCTTAATTGGTCAGATATCCCTCCGCTGATTCGACAATTAAGTAATGATGAAGTCTTAACTGATGCGAATACAATTCTGTATGAGCATGCAGAAGGTCCCTTTGTTGATGCTTTGAGTGTGTACTACACACAGAGTGGCCAGCCACTCTATGTTTGGCTGCAGTACAGCGTTACCCATGACTTGCAATTTGCACCTAAAAACATGACTGCAATCTTGCTTCTAGTATTGATAACCTTCTGTGCAAGCGCAGGCCTTGCGTTTTATATGCAAAGTAAAGTGATTACACCTGTCCATCAAATTAGCCATGCGATTAAGCAGCATGATTGGGAGGGAGGAGGGAAACTTAGCTTACCGAAACAAGAATATGCTGAATTAAAGGCTATTGTTGATGCTTTAGATAACTCAATTTTACAACTTCAAGAGGCTCAGCAGCGGGAGCTAAATTTTCTGCGATTTGCTAGCCATGAATTACGTACGCCTGTTGCAATATGCCAGTCTTCATTCGAAATCCTCGCTTTACAACAAGGTGAGCTTACAGGGCCAACGCTGTATGCTTCCCAAGCGACCAATCAAATGAAGTCACTTATTGAAACCTTACTGTGGTTGACTAATAAAGAGTGTTCCAGCTTAGAAAAGGAAAACGTCGCGTTATCGCCTTTACTTGCCAGTATTATCGATGAGCAGCAACGGGTTCATGGTCATGAGCAAAAAATTCAATTATTTTCTGACGATACTTGTTTGCCCGTTCAACTTCATCCGCTAAAAATAATATTAAGCAATTTATTAAGGAATAGTATTGAACATGGTGGGATGGATATTAGCATTACTCAAGATGGTTATTATGTAGAAATAACTAATTCCTATAATAGTAATGGTCGCCATGGATTTGGTTTAGGGCTTTTACTGGTGAAGCGCCTCGCAAATCAACTGGGTTGGATTTTTACTAGCTCATCTAAAAATAATTTATTTACCGCTAGATTAGAAATGTCTAACAATTAAATAATTGGAGTTGTAATTTTACTGCATAAAACCACACACTTTTAAAATGCAAAAGCACTGTCGTGCTTAGATCACATAGTCATCATATTATTCGTAGTAACGTTATTATATAAGGTTTACTGGTTGGCAGGTATTTAAAAATACTTCCTAGAATACATGGTTGAGAGGGTTCTATGTGTAAAAAAAGTGTGGCATCTATTTTAGTTAGTACAATAGTATTTAGTGGTTCAGTATGTGCTGATGTGAATAAAACTAGCGTGGATTTAGGTTATAAGTTTTATACCAGTGACGCCAAACATGATAACCCAGGTGTTTTTAATCAGCCTTTTGTAAAGTTGAATCATTTGGGAATTGCTGATTGGGGGACTTACTTTGCTAATCTTAAGCTCGAAAATCCTGCTGAAATCGCGGAAAATCAGAAGCACCTTGATGGCAAAACTACCATTAAGTCATTATTGATACTTGAAAATAAGCTCGGAGAATCGCAGTTCAACTTTTGGACTCAGAACTTTATCTCTGCGAGTGAAACGCTAGTGGAAGATAATCTTTATTTAGGTGTTACCCATAATGCAAAAATTCAAAATCTATCACTCAACTATGGGGTCGGTTTAAATTATACCATTGGTAGCTTTTCCCCTACCTCTGAGAAGTTTAACGACCTGTCAGGTTATGCAGTAGTTTTAAATGCAAAGTATCCGTTTGAATTACTAGGGTTTAAACATAGCTTAAGTTTGAATTATGAGGCGCAAATTGATAGAGATAAAGCGCATCAAGCATTATTTTCATATGACAGCTATGGCCATCAGATAATCACAACATTACAAACAAGCCTCACTGATTCAATTTTTTCAAAAATATATGTCACTCATTATGATAGCTGGGGATCACAATATAATGATGGGATTGAATACGGTGTATCTGTTGGTTATCAGTTTTAACGGTTTTTCAAATAGATTGAATTTTTAATAAGTAGAATCTCATTTAATTTGGTGTTGTTCTATTTTTCATCAAAAATAATAAGGGAATTGTAATGCAATATAAAAAATCCATTATTGGTATTGCTGTCACTGCAACAGTAATTATTGCTGGCTGTCAAGTGACCCATCAAATAGTAAAAAGCCAGGGAACAGCTCAAGGTAAGCATGGCGAAGTGCAGGTCGAAACCACATTTAAAGACGGACACATTGTGGCGATTGATGTACTCAAGCAAAAGGAAAATAAAGTCCTTGCAGGTGCCGTATTTAAAGATGTGAAACAGGCAATTATTGATAACAACTCTATCGAGGTTGATGGTATCACTGGTGCAACAGTGACGTCTAAAGCGCTAAAAGAAGCCGTGGGCAAGAGTATTGAAGCCGCAGGGGTAACACTAGTTGCTGTCGCTTCTGCTAAAAAAAGTGAAGCATTAACTCCTGCAGAATATACCTATGATGTCGTGGTCATTGGCTCTGGTGGTGCAGGCTTTAGTGCAGGCTTAGAAGCAATGGCCGCAGGCCGAACAGCCGTTATTATTGAAAAAATGCCAATTATTGGTGGTAACTCATTGATCTCGGGTGCTGAGATGAATGTTGCTGGTAGTTGGGTACAGAAAAATATGGGTGTGACTGATAGCAAAGACCTGTTTATTAGCGATACGTTAAAAGGTGGCGATTTTAAAGGTGATCCTGAAATGGTTAAGACCATGGTCGATAATTCTGTAGGGGCTGCAGAGTGGTTAAGGGATTACGTCAAAGTAGAATTTTATCCCGATCAGTTATTTCAGTTTGGTGGGCATAGCGTTAAACGGGCCTTAATCCCTAAAGGTCACACTGGCGCTGAGGTGATTAGTAAGTTTTCCATTAAAGCTGAAGAAGTGGGCTTACCGATCCATACTAATACTAAGGCTGAAAAGTTAATCCAAGATCAAACGGGTCGAATTGTTGGTGTAGAAGCGACTCATAATGGAAAAACGATTACATACCATGCTAAACGCGGTGTTGTGATTGCTACGGGTGGATTCTCATCTAACATGAAAATGCGCAAAAAATACAATCCAGAGTTAGATGAACGTTATGGTAGCACTGGTCATTCAGGTGGTACTGGTGACGGTATTGTGATGGCAGAAAAAATACATGCAGCAGCTAAAAATATGGGATATATCCAGTCATATCCTATTTGTAGCCCAACCTCTGGTGCTATTGCCTTGATTGCAGACTCTCGCTTCTTTGGTGCAGTGTTAATCAACCAGAAGGGCGAGCGCTTTGTTGAGGAATTAGAGCGCCGCGATGTTATCTCACAAGCCATTTTAGCCCAACCTGGCCGTTATACTTATGTGTTATGGAACCAAGCTATTGAAGATGTTGCCCATACCGTTGCTATGCACCAAGGAGAGCTAAAAGAGTTCACTAAAGATGGCCTGATGCATAAAGTTGATACATTGGAAGAAGCGGCGAAGGTTTTCGATATTCCAGTGGAAAAACTAGCATCGACTATTAAAGATGTTAATCATTATGCTGCTATTGGTAAGGATGAGGCTTTTAATCATCGCTCAGGATTGGTTGATTTAAGTAAAGGACCTTATTGGATTTTAAAGGCTACACCTTCTGTGCACCATACAATGGGTGGACTCGTGGTTGATACTCATACTCGTGTATTGGATGAGCAAGGAAATGCTATTCCCGGCTTATTTGCCGCAGGTGAAGTGACAGGCTTAACACATGGTACTAATCGTCTTGGTGGCAATGCCTACACTGATATTATTGTTTTTGGTCGTATAGCAGGACAAGAAGCGGCTAAATAAGTAGTGTTTTATGCCTAGCTTAAGCGACCTAATTGGGTCGCTTTTGTTTGTAAAGAATGCTTGTTTATTCGTGCATAATACGGTGTTTATAGTCTTATTTATGATGAGTAAATCGTGATCGCTATGGCAAAAATCCACAAACTTGCTACCCAAGGGACTACAAAGCAAAGGTGAGTCGGAGTATCATACGGCTAATTCTTACTAAAACACTCAGGTATACCCTGACGGAGCAGGTTTTCATGATTACCATTTCCGATGCGGCTCAAGCCCATTTTGTTAAGTTGTTAGCAGATCAACCTGAAGGCACTCATATTCGCGTATTTGTGATCAGTCCAGGAACCTCGCAAGCCGAGTGTGGTGTGTCTTATTGTCCACCGGATGCAGTAGAAAGTGATGATATTGAAATCGAGTTCACTGGCTTCAATGCTATGGTCGATGAGAAGAGTGCACCTTTCCTTGAAGATGCCACTATCGATTTTGTGACTGACCAATTAGGTTCACAACTCACGCTCAAAGCTCCTAACGCAAAAATGCGTAAAGTGTCTGGCGATGCACCTTTAGTCGAGCGTATCGAATACGTGATCCAATCTGAAATCAACCCTCAGTTAGCCGGCCATGGTGGTAATATCATGCTGGTTGAAATCACTAAAGAAGGCGTAGCTGTACTGCAGTTCGGCGGTGGTTGTAACGGTTGTTCTCAAGTTGATATCACCCTGAAGGATGGTATCGAGAAACAACTGTTAGACATGTTCCCAGGTGAGTTGACTGGCGTACGTGACGTGACAGATCACCAACATGGTGAGCATTCTTACGCTTAATCTTGTTTGTTGAGCTGAATAAAAAACGCGATCTTAGAGTCGCGTTTTTAGTTTTTACCCAAATAAAAATCTAAGGTTAATCAGCTGCTAGTTATCAATCTGACTTCAAAAAGTCTTTGCTGAAATAATAGTGCCCCGCAAGCGTTAGGCTTCTGGCGATCATAAAGACACTCATGGCGGCCCAAAGGGCGTGGTTACCTTGCTCAGGCAATAATAGTTGCTGCAGCAAATACCATGTCGGGAAAAATGCACCGAAGGTGGCGAGTATCATGCTATTGCGCATCACTTTTCCTTTAGCTGCACCGATATAAACCCCGTCGAATAAATACGAGCTAAAAGACCATAAAGGCAAAAATATCAGCCAGATAAGATAGGTCTGTGCTGTGGCTCTGACCTCATTAATGCTGGTCAATAACGCGATAATATTGCTACCAAAAAGACTGAATACAGCGCAGAACCCTAACGCAGTAATGGCCGACCAGCTCCAGGCTAAGATCACTGCTTCCCGTAATTGCTCCGCCTGTTTTTGGCCATAGGCTCGGCCGACTTCTGCCTCGGCATAATAGGCAATGCCATCGAGCGCATAGGAGATTAACAGCAGTAAATTCAGTAACACGGCATTGGCGGCAACGGTATTATCACCCAGACCCGCACCATGGAAAGTCATAAAGGCAAAGGCCGCTTGCAGGCAGAGGCTGCGGATAAAAATATCTGTGTTGAGCCTTAGTAATTTGCCGTACCCCGTCAGGGTGACATGGGGTAATAGCTGGGATAAGTGAAAATCGGCTTCGCGCTTGAGTTGCTGCAACACCATAGTGAGTGCGACTGCGAAAGCGGTGATATCGGCAAAGACTGAGGCGAGGGCGGCGCCTTTAACGCCCCAGCCTAAGCCGAGGACAAACACCACATCGAGAATAATATTGGCAAGGTTCGCTAATATCAGCTGCCACATGGCGGCTTTAGGTTGTTGTCGTCCTAAGAGCCAACCTAACATCACTAGGTTGAGTAGGGCGAAGGG
Organism: Shewanella septentrionalis; assembly: GCF_025370265.1. NCBI lineage: Bacteria > Pseudomonadati > Pseudomonadota > Gammaproteobacteria > Alteromonadales > Shewanellaceae > Shewanella > Shewanella septentrionalis. The sequence goes on from NZ_JAMTCC010000010.1 coordinate 92,997, forward strand.
CGTTGACCAAATCCGTACCTGAAAATATTCGCGGCAATAACGTTCGACTTCGCTACTCGCTTCGGATAATCCTAAGGCTAAATTCAATATCGGGACTTGCAGCGCGATAACGCCAGCGCCCAATAACATCGCTAGCATAGCGCCTTGGACTAAGAGTTTGTGCTGGGCATGAAGATCGTCAGCACCAAAGGCCTGCGCGACTAAGCCTGTGGTCGCCATACGCAAAAATCCCAATAACCAAATGATTAATGTGATAATCGTTGACCCGACGGCGACTCCCCCTAAATAATAGGCTTCACTCAGATGACCTATGACAGCCGTATCGACTAAGCCCAACAGTGGGACAGTGATATTGGAGAGTATCATCGGCAGGGCGAGGATGAGTAATTGACGATTTTTCGCGCCGTTGAGCATCAGGTCGAGCCAAGTTGATTTAGCTGTATTCATTAATTTCAGAGGTGTTCACATTATGGTTAAACGTGTGCTGTTGGCACTCATAGGGCTAATGACGTTTTCTGCCCATGCCGTGGTCATTCTGCAATATCACCATGTATCAGAGACTACTCCGGCGGCCACAAGCGTGACGCCCGCGCAATTTCGTGAGCAAATGCAGTTTCTAGCCGATGATGGCTTTAAGGTGATCCCGCTTTCTCAGGTGGTTGAAGCGATAAAGCAAAAACAAGATTTACCGGCCAAAACAGTCGCGATTACCTTCGATGATGGTTATCGCAGCATAGCCACGACGGCGCATCCTATCCTAAAGGAATTTGGCTTTCCCTACACCTTGTTTGTGGCAATTGAGCCGATTAAACAAAAGTTTACCGAGATGATGACCTGGGATGAGCTGATAACGCTATCCAAGGAAGGCGCCGATATTGCTAACCACAGTTGGGCGCACGAACATTTGATCCGCGCCTTAGAAAATGAATCACAGGCGCAATGGTTAACGCGGATAAAAGCCAATATCTTAGATACAGAAAAGGCGATTGCAGATGCCACTGGGCACAATTTTAAAATGCTGGCTTATCCCTACGGTGAGTACAATCAAGCCTTGCAGGATATGTTAACCGAGAACGGCTTTGTCGCTTTAGGGCAGCAATCGGGAGCCGCTGGGCCCTATTCGCCGTTAACGGCACTGCCGCGTTTTCCTGTTGCGGGACAATATGCGGACTTAAAAAGCCTTAAGGCCAAGCTATACAGTTTAAACATGCCTGTAATTGCACAGAGTCCTAGCGATCCTGAGTTAAAGGGCGGCCACTGGCGCCCAGAGCTTAAAGTGACCCTCGATATGAGCGATATCTCCGCTAAGCAGGTGATGTGTTATATCCAAGGCCAAGGTTCAAAACAGCCGACTTGGCTCAGTGAAACCGAGTTTAGTGTTCAAGCGGATTTAGCCTTACCTGCGGGGCGTTCGCGTTACAACTGCACTGCGCCGAGTAAGGCGCGCAATGGCTACTATTGGTTTTCTCAGCCTTGGGTGAGGCCAAAGGATGATGGTTCTTGGGTCAGAGAGTGATCAACGGTTAGGTTTGTATTGCGCCACTATTTTTCTAAAATCGCTAATCATTTCATCATTTAACACCTGCGGCGGCTTGCCTAGCGCAGCCGTAGGTTTGAACACTGCAACGCGCGTACCCTGCGGTGACACCAACACATAACCCGCACTATGGTCGACTAGGTAGTTTTCCCCTTCACCGACCATGGCGTAGGTGAGCCCGAGACTGCGGGTGAGCGGGAAGATTTGTGTCTGCTCGCCCGTGACCGCTTTAAATTCTGGATTGAAAAAATTCACATAGGTCAGGAGTTTATCCGGTGTGTCCCGTTTGGGGTCGACGGATAGAAACACCACCTGTAATGGCGCAATTTTGTTTAGATCGGGATAAGCCGCCGCGAGTTTATTTAAGGTCGTAGGGCAAACATCGGGGCAAAATGTAAAACCGATAAAGAATAAGCTCCACTTCCCCTGCAAACTGGCGTTGGTAAAAGCCTGCTTATGTTGATCGACCAATTCAAAGGGCGCTAATTCATAGGCCTGTGGATACAGAAATCCGCTCTCTAGCTCGATAGGTTTAGGGGAATTAAATTTCACCGCAAATAGGCCGCCAAGACCGAACAATAAAATGGCGATGATTAAAATTCTTTTCTGCATTATTGGCTCCATAACGACAGGTTAGCGCGACAAATGAGTTGCATACACTAGTTCCACAAATAGTGGTCGAGTAGTAATGCCATAAATAACAACATCAAATGATAGATAGAGAAGCGGAACACTTGCATCGCCAAGCCATCATGATCTCGATATTTAAGTTGCCACGCTTTATAGATAAATCCCGCGCTGAGTAAACTCGAGCAGACGAAATACACGGGCCCACACATACCAACCAGTACAGGTAATAGGCAAGCAATTGCCAGCAATACTGTGTAGAGCAGAATACAGGTTTTAGTAAACTCGACACCGTGGGTAACCGGCAGCATGGGAATATCCACTTTGGCATATTCGGCGCGTCTGTGAATGGCCAGAGCCCAAAAATGTGGCGGCGTCCACGTAAAGATGATGATCACTAACAACAGCGCATGGCCGTGAAATTCGTTCGTCACTGCAGTCCATCCCAGCAAGGGTGGCATGGCTCCCGCAAGGCCGCCAATCACAATGTTTTGTGATGTCGCGCGCTTCAAATAGGCAGTATAAACCAAGGCATAACCAATCAAGCTGGCAAAGGTGAGCCAAGCCGTGAGTGGATTTACTAAGGAACATAAGACGATAAAGCCAAGGCTACCTAAGCTAGCGGCGAAAATTAACGCGCGGGTTGCCGAAATACGCCCTTTGGGTAGTGGGCGATTGTAGGTGCGTGCCATTAAGCCATCAATACGACGATCGATCAGATGATTGAGCGCCGCCGCCGAGCCCGCCATCATGGCAATGCCCAGCATACCCGCGAGTAAAGGTTGAACGGGCACCGCATGGGGCACGGCCAGACACATGCCGACTAAGACAGTGAGCAGCATGAGTGCGACCACTTTAGGTTTAGTCATTTCAAAATAGGCGCGCCATGTCACGCTGAACGTGGGTAGGCTACTGGTGATTGAGAGTGGTTTTGCCATCTTGGAGCCCTCGCTTAGGCTTTGCGCCATAAGAAATAGTTGATTGCGACTAAGGTCAGCAGCAGTAGTGCCGCCCCGCCGTTGTGAGACACGGCAATACCCAGTGGTAAATGCATCACTACGTTAGAAATACCTAAGCTCACTTGCAGGATCACTAACCCTGCCAATAAGAGGCTTATGGCCCTCATCCCTGCAGCGCCAACAAATAATCGATAGGCGAGCACGAGTAATAAACTCGCGGTAACGATAGCGCCAATTCGGTGGGCGATGTGAATAGTCATGCGGGCTGGGTAATCGAGTACCCCAAATTCGAAACTGTGGTGTTGGCCTTGGAATGGTGAAAAGGCCTCCGCTATTGCCAAGTTATCCATCCAGTTGCCTTCGCAAATGGGTAATGCGGTGCAGGCTAGCGCCGCATAGTTAGATGAGGTCCAAGCGCCCAGCATAATCTGACCCACAAGCACGAACAGGCTCACCAGCGCCAACGGTGCCAGATTACGGGCATGGGATTCGCTATTAAAGATCCGCCGCGGCCGCGTTCGTAGATAGAGAAGTAACAACAGTGAAATTAGGCTGAAACCACCAATAAGATGCGACATCACAATTATTGGCATGAGTTTCATCGTCACAGTCCACATGCCTAGCGCTCCTTGAAAGAGGATCAGCAGCACTATGATGAGCGGTAACTTTTTCGGTGCTTCTGGCGTTTTCAGGCACAAAACTAAGATTAACAACACCAGTAAGCCAAGTCCGCCTGCGATATATCTGTGGATCATCTCCAGCCAGGCTTTTTCTGGGTGGATATCATGATCGGGGAAGATGGTTTGGGCATGGGCGATTTCATGGTCTTGGGTAGGCACCTTGATATGGCCGTAGCAACCCGGCCAATCGGGGCAGCCTAGACCTGCATCCGATAGGCGAGTGTAAGCACCCATTAAAATCACTAATAGGGTAAAGACTAAGGTTAAGCGTAGAACCCAAGTTAGCTGCATCAATCTACCCTCGACAGTTTTAACAACTTACGCAGATCCGCAATCAAGGCTTTGCCTTGAGCTAAATGCGCTTCTCTACCCTGCACTTGGGGATAGCGCAGCACTAAGCTGCCTAAGGGATCGACTATGATCAGCTGCTGTTCATCTAGCCAATGGCTTAAGCCTGCATTGGCGGGACGAGTGTTGAAGTGAAAGGCGCTTAAAGCGTTAAGATCGCTGTCGGGATGGGTGAGAATGAGTGGTTCGACTCGCGCCTGATCTGGCCCTAGCGCAGTGTGGCTTTGGCGTAAAATATACAGGCGTTCGCGGCAAGCATCGCCGCATTGGGCGGGCAGTAAATATAGCAGTTGCCATTCTTTAGGATTGGGATTTTCAACCCCAAGGCTGGCATAACTGGTCTCAGGATTGATCAGCTCGCCATGATTAGTGGCGCCGCCGTGGTATAAATTCAGGCTCAGCACTAGCTTGGCTATCACCACGGGCGCGATAAACGCCAGCAACAACAAGCCCAATGCCTTGTGTTTCGATTTATTCTGGGAGTTCATGCTTGCTCCTCTCATTCAAATTATCCCTAATTTATTGTTTTATATTTATTTAGTTTTTATTTGTGTCTTGCTAAGTATGGGTCGAATTTGCCTATTCGCTCCTTGAGTTTGCGATTGTTTCGGCACTCTGGCGTTTTACATATTTAATCCCTTGCCACAACATGAGCCCAGCAAACACGGCCGCCATCGAAAACCACTGCAACGCATAACCCCAATGTTTTTGCGCCGACAGTGGGAAAGGTTGCCAAGGATGGGGCAATGTGAGGGAAGGTAATTGCTCTGGTTGCAACACGACAGGTAACACTGGGTGCCCTAATACCTTAGCCATTTCGGGCATATTTAAATTTTGAAAGCGAATACTTGTCCCTGTTTCTGCCATTAAAGCTTGGCTCAAGGGATTGATTTGCTTTTGATAAAGCCTGCCTTCGATATTTAATGCCCCGCTTAGGGGAGTGATGTGGGGTAACTCATCCCGATGGGATCCAGCGGCAACAAAGCCTAACTCGACCAGCAACCAAGGTGTTCCAGCTTCCACTTGCAGGGGCTGAAAGGCTAAATAGCCCACTTGACCTTGATAGATTTGATTATCCTGTAGCCAGATTTGTGAGCTCGCGGGCGTCGCCTGTATTTGTAGACGATAACCTGTGACGCTTTCCTTATTTACCTTAAGCTGGAGCTGCTCAAAACTGAGTGGCAATAAGGATTGCCTCGCCTCCATTTGCGCTTGTAGGACGGTTTTTTCTTCACCTCGGGCTAATTGCCATAGACCCAGCTTGACCAAAATCCCGAATACAGCCACAGTCAGTATCAGCAAAAAAACCGTTAATTTATTCAGCAGGACATAAGGATATTGTATGAATACCCTGTTTATTTTTAAGTTGGCCTTAGTTCTGCTGTTGCTGTTTATCATTTTTAATTTAGGTAGAGCCTTGTTTATTATGGTGAAAGGCGGCAACAAAATGCCTATGAGTCGCTATCTTGGTCGCCGGGTGCTCTTCTCTGTGCTCGTTATCCTGCTATTGCTGGTGGCATTAGGGACTGGATTAATCAGCCCCAATCCTACGCCTTACTAAAGCCTTAGAGTACGTAGACGAAAATAAACAAACACAGCCAGACCACGTCCACAAAGTGCCAATACCAACTCCCCGCTTGGAAGGCGAAATGCTTATCTGCGCTAAAGTGCCCCTTCAACACTCTGAAAAACAACACTAATAAGAATACCGTTCCTAGGGTCACGTGCATGCCGTGAAAACCCGTTAGCAGGAAGAAGGTATTGCCATAAATCCCAGAGGTTAAGGTGAGTCCCATTTCCTGATAGGCGTGGATATACTCTTCGGCCTGTAAGGCAAGGAAACCCATCCCTAAGAGTATGGTGATCCCGAGCCAGAGGGTAATGGCGGAACGTTTGCCTTTTTCTAAGCTGACATGGGCAAAATGTAAGGTGACAGAAGAGGTTAGCAGCACAATAGTGTTGATTAATGGCAGACCAGTCCATGGCATAGCCTCGGTTTTTGTCCCATCAGGCGTGGTGATCAATGGCCAAACGGCTTCGAACTGTGGCCAGAGCACTGCGTGGGTCATGGCATTATTCGAGGCGCCGCCGAGCCAAGGCACTGCGACCATGCGGGCGTAGAATAATGCACCGAAAAATGCCGCGAAAAACATCACTTCGGAGAAAATAAACCAGCTCATGCCTTGGCGAAAGGATCTATCCATTTGGTGGGAATAGAGTCCTGTCATGGATTCGTTGATCACGGTTCTAAACCAACCCACTAGCATAAAGAGGATTACGGCGATGCCTGCGAGCAGTATATAGCCGCCACCTGAGGCACCCGATTTGAGTTGTTGTACAAAGCTTCCTGCACCAAAGGCGATTAAAAACAGCCCTATAGCACCAATGATGGGCCAAGCGCTTTGGGCGGGGACATAGTAAGGTTCATGTTTTGTAGTCATTTTGCAGCTCCTTGCTCTAGGGCAGACGCTAACTGCTTGTCGGTAATGTCGTAGAGGGTGTAAGAGAGGGTCAGTGTGTGGATGGACTCAGGTAACTGAGGATCCACAAAGAAAATGAGTGGCAACTCTGCGCTGGTCGAAGCCGCTAAGTGCTGTTGATTAAAGCAAAAACATTCAGTTTTATTAAAATAGGCAGCGCCTTGGCCTGGGGATACCGAAGGTATCGCCTGACCGACCGTGGCTCTGTCTGACACATTGCGTGCCAAAAATGCTGTGTGTATCAGCTCGCCGGGGTGGACTTCGAGCCGCTTGGTTTGCGGCTCAAATTTCCACGGCATACCTGTTTGTACTTGGGAGATAAATTCCACGGTGACAATACGGCTAGTATCGACGGTTATCGCTTGATAACTACTGGCAGTATTGGAGGTTTTACCGTTAATCCCTAGCTTCTCACACAGCACATCGTATAGCGGCACCAGCGCAAACCCAAAGCCAAACATACCGATACAACCCATGACTAATAGGCTGATGAGTTTACGATTTGACTTAGGTTTTTCTGGCTGGCTATGTTTGGTCATTTCATTTCACCTCGGGTGGTGTCGTGAAGGAGTGGTAGGGTGCTGGGCTTGGCAATGTCCACTCTAAACCCTCACTGCCTTCCCAAGGTTTAGCGGGGGCTTTTTCGCCGCCACGGATGCACTTGATCACTAGTACTAAGAAAATCAATTGCGATAAACCGAAGGCAAACCCACCAATAGAGACGATTTGATTAATATCGGCAAATTGAATCGAGTAGTCGGGAATACGCCTTGGCATACCCGCCAGCCCAAGGAAATGCATTGGGAAAAACAGTACGTTGACCGAAATCACCGAACACCAGAAGTGCCATTGTCCCAGTCGTTCGTTGTACATATGCCCCGTCCACTTAGGTAGCCAGTAATAGGCCGCCGCCATGATGGAGAAAATCGCCCCAGTTACGAGCACATAATGGAAATGCGCCACCACAAAATAGGTGTCGTGGTATTGGAAGTCGGCGGGCGTAATGGCGAGCATTAACCCCGAAAAACCGCCAATGGTGAAGAGTATGATAAAGGCCACGGCGAACAACATAGGGGTTTCGAAGCTGAGCGAGCCGCGCCACATAGTCGCCACCCAGTTAAATACTTTCACCCCCGTTGGCACCGCAATCAACATAGTGCAATACATGAAAAACAGCTCGGCAAACACTGGCATACCTGTAGTGAACATATGATGTGCCCACACGAGGAACGACAGAATTGCAATACTCGCAGTTGCATAAACCATTGATGCATAGCCAAATAAGGGTTTGCGACTGAAGGCGGGCACTATGGCTGAGATGATACCAAAGGACGGCAAGATCATGATGTAAACTTCGGGGTGGCCGAAGAACCAGAAGATATGCTGGAACATCACAGGATCGCCACCCCCCGCGGCGTCGAAGAAGCTAGTGCCGAAAAACTTATCGGTCAGCACCATAGTTACAGCGCCCGCAAGTACGGGCATCACAGCGATCAGCAGGAATGCAGTGATAAGCCAAGTCCACACAAACAGCGGCAACTTCATCCATGTCATGCCGGGCGCACGTAAATTCACTATGGTTACAATCACGTTGATTGCGCCCATGATCGAACTTATCCCCATGATATGAATAGAGAACACGAAGAGTGCCGTGCTGTCAGGACTATAAGTGGTAGACAGTGGCGCGTAGAAGGTCCAACCAAAGTTAGGTCCGCCGCCTTCCATAAACAGCGAACTGAGTAGGATGGTAAAGGCGAAGGGTAAGATCCAAAAACTCCAGTTATTCATCCGTGGCAGCGCCATATCGGGCGCACCAATCATCATAGGGATCAGCCAGTTTGCTAGCCCAGTAAAGGCGGGCATTACCGCGCCGAATACCATGATCAGCCCATGGACTGTGGTCATTTGGTTAAAGAAGTTGGGCTCGACCAATTGTAATCCGGGCTGAAACAGTTCAGCGCGGATCACCATGGCCATAGCGCCACCGGTTAAAAACATAATGAAGCTGAACCATAAATACAAAGTACCAATGTCTTTATGGTTGGTGGTTAGCACCCAGCGCATGATGCCCTTTGGCGCACCATGATGATGGTCATCATGGGCTGCGGTTTGATCTTGAGTCGTTGTGCTCATCATAATCCCCTACTGTCCATGGCTTGCGATATCAGCAGGTTGCACTGTATCGCCGGTATTGTTGCCCCAAGCATTGCGCTCATAGGTAATGACTGCTGCGAGTTGCTGTGGGCTGAGTTGTTTGCCAAATGCTTGCATAGCCGTGCCTGTTTTGCCGTGCATCACAATATCGAGATGATTGGCGACGGGCCCAGTGGCGATAGCACTGCCAGCGAGGGCGGGGAAGGCGGGTGGTATGCCAGTTCCCGTCAACTGATGGCAGGCCGCACAAGTGGTGGTGTAGACAGTTTCACCTTCGGCCATCAGTGCCTCATGGGTGAGAGTGGGGAGGCTCGCCGGATCCACTATGGTTGCGGAGTCGACAACTGCTGCGGGCTCAGTTGTAGGTGCGGGAGTTGGGGTCGTATTGGCTGGTGCGGTAGCAGGTGCCTGTGTGCCTGCACTACCGTTCATGTGCTCGTTGACGTCTTTGGCCTGTACAGCATCGCCAGTATTATTGCCCCAAGCATTACGCTCATAGGTAATCACAGCGGCAATTTCTTGTGCAGTCAATTGCTTACTAAAGGCTTGCATAGCCGTACCCGTTTTACCGTTGAGCACAATTTCAAGGTGGCCGCTGAGCGGTCCCGTTGCTATCGGACTGCCTTTGAGGTGTGGGAATACGCCTTGTAACCCCTCGCCATTGGGCTGGTGGCAGGCTGCGCAGTGCCCGAGGTAAACTTGCTCACCTTGGGTCATCAGATCATCTTTGCTAAGGGTCTGTGATAAAGCGGCTTGAGCGGCTTCTGCCGCCGCGCCTGCGGCTTGTTTCTGCTCCGTCACCCAAGCTTCAAACTCGGCTTCGGGTATGGCTTGCACTACGATCGGCATAAAACCATGGTCTTTACCGCAAAGTTCGGCGCATTGACCACGGTAAATACCGGGTTTGTCGATGCGAGTCCAAGCCTCATTGATAAATCCTGGGTTGGCATCTTTCTTCACGGCAAAAGCAGGTACCCACCATGAATGGATGACATCTTCAGAGGTCATCAAAAAGCGGATTTTGCGATTTATCGGCAGAACGAGCGGCTTATCGACCTCCAATAGGTAGTGTTCACCCTTGGTTTCGGTACCGTCGATTTGTGCTCTAGGGGTTGCGAGTATGCTGTAAAAATCAATGTCTTGATCGAAATAGCTGTAATGCCATTTCCATTGGGAACCCGTGACTTTAACGGTCAGATCGGCGTCGCTGGGATCTTCCATCGCAATTAAGGTTTTTGTCGCAGGAATCGCCATTAAGATCAAAATGATAAATGGCAGAATCGTCCAAGCGATTTCAACTTTAGTGCTTTCGTGAAAGTGGGACGCGACAGCGCCTTTGGATTTTCTGTGGTTGATCATGGCGTAAATCATCACGCCAAAGACCACAAGGCCAATGGCGCAGCAGATATACAAGATGGTCATGTGCAAGTGATAAACCTTGCCACTGATCTCGGTTACGCCAGGGGTCATGTTGAACCGCATGTCCGCGGCGGCCAACGGTGGTGCGAATAACACCACGAGTAAACAATACAACAATTGCTTCACAAGACTTCTCCTCTGCCAATTGCGAATAGCAACTACAAAGAAGAGCAACACAGTAAGTCTCAACTCTATGCAAACTCTTCAGTTCCCAAAAAAGCGTTTTTGACTTCAACGTGCGTTGGCGGCTGTTACTTTTAATTAAGTATTGTTACTGCTGGTATTAGCCACGCTGGCACATACGACTGAAATAAATCTGTTCTCTATTTTTAGTGGCATTTTGAACTCGATTACGGCTCGATTTATTTGCCACGGGCGGCGATATATTATCGCCGACTAAATCAACCATACTTGCTGTTTAAATATTGATCAAGATCACTTATTTATCTAATTGTCTGAAAAATTGCCAAAAAAAAGCCTCACATTCATAGGCGAGGCGGCTTTCAAGGTAGAAAAATAAATGAATATTTAATGTACAGCGCTAAAAAAAGATTGTTGGCCGAAGAGATTGCCTTGCTCAATGTGTACGTCGCCATGTAAGTGACTGTTTACGTCTTCAAGCACTATGCCCATGGCGCGGGCACTTTTAGCCACGATTTGCAGGCGACGATTATCGCGTGCATCCAGTGATTGGGTCCAAGTAATAACTGCACTGGACGTACCACTTGTTAAGGCTTTTTCCATCGCCCACAGGGTTTCGACTTCATCTTTAGCGTGCACCAGCAAGACTCTGTCCATACGCACGCCAGCGTTGGCGAGCATTTGTTTGTAGCCAATACTCGGTGGGTTGATGAGCACTAACCAACGACCCTGTTGGCTTAACTGGGCGAGTTGCGCACTCAAATGGATTAACTCTTGGCGGCCTTGAGTCTTAGTTGGCATGCAGGCGATAGGTGCATGGTGCCAGTCATAGTCGGCATCACGGACTTCATCGAGCCACAAGCCCGGATGGCGGGGTGCATTGCCAAGTAGTTTGTTCATAGCCAATCTCCATTACGGATCACACCGACGGCGAGTCCTTCAATTGTTAAACTTTGATAGCCTAAATCCACTTTTATCGGGGAATAGTCTTCATTTTCGGCGTGTAGATAGACCACATTGCCTTTTTTTTCGAAACGTTTAACAGTGACATCGTCGTCGACTCTAGCGACAACCACTTGACCATTTCTAGCTTGTTGTACTTTATGAACTGCCAGCAAATCTCCCTCGAGAATGCCGATATTCTTCATGCTGTCGCCTTTAACCCGCAGTAAAAAATCGGCGGCGGGATGAAACATGCTTGGGTCGACTTGGTAGTACTGTTCAACATGTTCTTGGGCGAGAATAGGTTCGCCAGCAGCTACTTGACCGATAAGCGGTAAACCTGTTTCAGTTACTTCTTCGACTTCCGCAGTCAGACGAATGCCCCGCGATGTGCCTGGCATGATCTCAATGCAGCCCTTTTTCGCCAACGCTTTAAGATGCTCTTCAGCCGCATTGGCGCTCTTAAAACCTAAACGGGTCGCGATTTCTGCCCGAGTGGGTGGCATGCCAGTATCGGCAATATTTCGTTTAATTAGCTCTAAAATTTCAGCTTGGCGTGGCGTCAAAGGTCTCATGGTGTTTCCTGTTTTTCTATACAGTTACTGTTAGTATATACAGTATTATTTGCAGCGCAAGTATTAACCACTTTTTAGCTATGTTGGAGAGAATTAGCGAATATTACCCATAGTCTGGTATTCTACCGGGCTAGTAAACGTACTTAATTGCATAAGAATAATGCCTAAACACGACTCTCTTTGGTTGAAATCATTACGCTGGATCCAAAAACACTTAGTGCACACTATTGTTGTGCCTCAGGATCCCTTTGCCGATCTGAATCTGGATGCCTCCAGACCCCTTGCTTATGTGATGAAAACGGAATCGCTGAGTGACATCGCTGCCTTGAGCGAAATAACGGCTAAGTTAGGACTACCGAGCCCCTATGAGCCTTTAGTGGCAAATGGTGTGATTGCGCCTCGGGTTGTCTGCCTTCAAGGGCGTAAGCCGCTGTTTGGTGAGCGTGCCGGTAACGAGCCTTTCCTCGAATGCTTTATGCGTTTGTTGGCCGTGCATAAGGAGCGCCCTGAATTAGACATTCAACTGGTGCCCGTGAGCCTGTATTGGGGCCGCACGCCAGGAAAAGAAGATGACACTATGAAGGCGGCTGTGTTTGAGCGGGAAAACCCGACTTGGCTGCGCAAATGCTTGATGATTCTATTCTTAGGTCGACATAACTTCGTACAGTTTTCAAATGCGGTATCTCTGCGATACATGGCCGACGAACACGGCACTGACATGGGGATCGCCCATAAGTTAGCGCGGGTCGCGCGGGTGCATTTCCGTCGTCAACGTAAGGTGATGACTGGACCTGTGCTGCCAAATCGCCAAGCACTGTTTCATTCGTTGCTCAAATCCGAGTCGTTGCGTAAAGCGATTCAAGAAGAAGCGGCCAACAAAAAGATTTCTGAGACCCAAGCGCGCGAGACGGCTATTGAGTATCTCGATGAAATCGCTGCAGATTACTCAGATAGCTTAGTGCGTATTGCTGAGCGTTTCTTAACTTGGTTGTGGAACAAGCTTTACAGCGGGATCAACATTAAAGGCGCCGAGCAAGTTCGCCAGTTGCACCATGATGGCCACGAGATTGTCTATGTACCTTGTCATCGCAGCCACATGGATTACCTGCTGTTATCGTATATTTTGTATTATCAAGGCATGGTTCCGCCGCACATTGCTGCCGGTATTAACCTCAATTTCTGGCCCGCTGGACCTATGTTCCGTCGCGGTGGTGCCTTCTTTATCCGCCGTAGTTTTAATGGCAACAAGCTGTATACCGCAGTATTCCGTGAATATTTAGATCAACTGTTTGCTAAAGGTTATTCGGTGGAATATTTCTCCGAAGGCGGCCGCTCACGTACCGGTCGGCTATTGGCGCCAAAAACCGGCATGATCGCTATGACGATGAACAGCGTGCTGCGCGGTATCGAGCGTCCAGTCACGCTAGTGCCTGTGTATTTAGGCTATGACCATGTGATGGAAGTGGCGACGTACCATAAAGAGTTAAGTGGTAAGAAAAAGAAAAAAGAATCTGTGTGGCAGGTGTTTGGTGCGATTCGCAAACTTGGTAATTTCGGTCAAGGTTATGTGAACTTTGGCGAGCCTATAACCCTGCAAAACTTCTTAAATGAGCGTGCGCCAAACTGGCGTACTGAGTTGGCCGATGATCCTGAGCAAAAACCAAGCTGGTTAACACCAGCGGTAAACGTGCTGGCGAATCGAGTGATGACGAATATCAACGATGCGGCGGCGGCGAGTTCGGTGACCTTGACGAGTTTAGTGTTGCTGGCCACAGATCAAAATGCCTTAGAGCGCAGTCTGTTGGAGCGTCAGCTTGATCTGTATCTGACCCTACTCAAAAAAGTGCCTTACACTACTTATACTTCGGTTGCCGAAGGTGATGGTAAGCATTTAGTGCAGCAAGGTTTAGAGCTGAATAAGTTTGTTGTTTGTGCCGATCCTTTAGGTGAAATCGTGTCTATCGAGGCGAGTCAGGCTGTGTCTATGACTTACTATCGTAACAATATTATTCACTTATTTATTGTACCGTCATTAATTGCGAGCTGCTTAACGCATAATGAGCAGATCCCGCGTCAGCAAGTTGTGTCAATCGTTGCCGATTTTTATCCACTGCTGAAAGCCGAACTCTTTATGGGCATTAAAGATGTACCTGCCTATGTCAATCAAGTGCTGGATTTCTTCATTGAGCAAGGGTTAGTGGTTGAGACTGATACCTTAACTGTCGTGCCTGAACACACTAGCCAACTATTATTGTTAGCCAGTTCAGTAAGCGAGACTCTGCAACGCTATGCCATTATCTTCAATCTGTTAGCGAACAGACCTAAGATGGAGCGCTCAGAACTTGAGTCTGAGAGTCATCTACTCGCCCAGCGTTTAGGCGCTTTGCATGGCATTACCGCGCCAGAGTTCTACGATAAGAAACTTTACGGCACCTTGAGCGTTAAGCTCAAAGAATTAGGATATCTAGCGGATAACCAAGATAAGTCCAATATCAATCGCATACGAGATCAAGCCAATAGCTTATTACGTCCGTCAGTGAAACAAACGATAGTGGCGAGTGTCACCGCGGAGCATACAGTTTAATGGCAAATCATATGAATGCGGCTAAGCATAAGCCCGCAGGTAAGTCCTTGCTCGGCGGCGCCATGATTATTGCTGGCACGACCGTAGGTGCTGGGATGTTTTCTCTGCCCGTGGTCGGTGCAGGTATGTGGTTTGGCTATTCGATTTTAATGTTATTGGGCATTTGGTTTTGCATGTTGATGTCGGGCTTATTGCTACTCGAAACCAATTTGCATTTCGAACCGGGTGCTAGCTTCGATACTTTAAGCAAGCAAACCTTAGGGCAGTTTTGGCGGATAGTGAACGGCGTTTCTATCGCTTTCGTGCTGTATATTTTGACTTATGCCTATATCAGCGGCGGTGGCTCGATTGTGAATCACAGCTTGCAGGGCATGGGAATTGAGTTACCGCAAAGTGTAGCAGGGCTGGTGTTTGCCATAGTGTTGGCGAGCATCGTATTGATTAGCACTAAGGCCGTGGATCGCATTACCACGATTATGCTCGGCGGTATGATCATTACCTTCTTCCTTGCAATCGGCAATTTACTGATCGAAATCGATGTGACTAAGTTGCTCGAACCCGATGGTAATAATAGCTTTTCACCTTATCTGTGGGCGGCGCTACCCTTTGGTCTTGCCAGCTTTGGCTACCATGGTAACGTTCCCAGCTTAGTGAAGTATTACGGCAAAGATTCCACCACCATTATCAAGGCGATTTTCGTCGGCACCTTTATCGCGCTGGTGATTTATGCATGTTGGTTAGTGGCGACTATGGGCAATATTCCCCGCAGCCAGTTTATCGATATTATTGCCCAAGGCGGCAATATGGGCGTCTTGGTGGGCGCTTTGTCCGAGGTGATGGCGAGTAGCTGGTTGAACAGTATGTTAACGCTGTTTGCTAACTTGGCCGTGGCTTCATCTTTCTTAGGGGTGACCTTAGGTCTGTTCGATTATCTCGCCGACTTGTTTGGTTTTGACGATTCGCGCTCGGGCCGGATGAAAACCGCGTTAGTGACCTTTGTGCCGCCGACGATTTTAGGATTACTGTTCCCCGACGGCTTCTTGGTGGCGATTGGCTTTGCGGCATTAGCGGCGACAGTGTGGGCGGTAATCGTCCCGGCGCTGATGGCCTATAAATCACGGCAGTTATTCCCCGACAGCACAGGTTTTAGAGTGATAGGCGGTACGCCGCTGATTATTCTTGTTGTGTTATTTGGCATAGTCACGGGTGCTTGTCATCTGCTCGCGATGGCAAATTTACTGCCGCAATATTCCTAATTTTTTTCGATGATTTAAGCCCTCTGCGTGAGGGCTTTTTTGTATTTGGCGATTGAGTTTTAATTCTGCAGATCTTTTTTATCCCGACACTGGACAGAAGTACGAACTCAGACTTAACTCGAATGATTGTAAAAACGAAGGAGCAAATGATGAAAATTACTCAGTACGCACAAGGACATGCATGTTGGGTTGAACTCGCAAGCCACGATTGGCAAGCTGCTAAGACATTCTACCAAGCGTTATTTGGTTGGGATTCAGTTGACATGCCAATCCCAGAAGGTCATTTTTCGCTATTCAATTTAGCGGGAGATGATTTAGGTGCCATGTACCAAATCCCCGAGTCAGAGTCGCAGATCCCTAGCCATTGGCGTGTCTACTTTGCCGTTGATGATATGGATGCCAGCATTGCAGCGATTCAAGCGGCGGGCGGCCAAGTGCACATGGGGCCGCATATTGTGGCTGACGCGGGCGTGATGGCGCAGGTGAGCGATCCACAAGGCGCACGTTTTGCGCTGTGGCAAGCGAAGAATCATATCGGTGCTCGCCGTCAGGGTGAACTCAATACCCTTTGCTGGGTTGAGCTGGCATGTAAAGAACCACGCGCTGAAGAAGCCTTTTACTGCAAAATATTCCCTTGGACTAACTCGCCCAGCGACATGCCGGACATCGAATACTCTGAGTGGCAAGTTGATGGTCAATCCATCGGCGGCATGATGACCATCATGCCCGAATGGGGCGACATCTCTCCCCATTGGCTGCTTTATTTTGCAGTAGCCGATTGCGATGTATTTGCAGAAAAAGCCCAAGTGTTAGGCGCGCAAGTGTGTATTCCGCCCAGTGATATCCCCGATGTGGGCAGATTCTCTGTAATAGCCGACGCCCAAGGCGCCACCTTTGCGGTGATCAAGCTTAATCAGATGTAAGGTCTAGTTATCATTATCCGCAGCAGTGAATTTAATGCTGACGATCTAAAGCGATAGGTTTAGAGGCTAAGTTTAAAGAGGCTAGGTTTAAAGAGGCTAGGTTTAAAGATATGGGGTCTACAACAACTAGGTACACCAGAGCGCACCTAGTTGTTAACTTGCCGCTGAGCTTATTATGTTCTCTGTTCAGCCTTCATTAAACTCCTCATCAAACTTCTATTACACTCTGAATTCACTGACTAAATTATCTAGTTGATGACCTAGCTTGAGTAAGTCGTTCGCCGAGCTCGCTGTTTGATTAACGCCGCCTAAGGTGCGATTTGCACTTTCACTCACGCTGTTAATCGAAATATTGATCTCTTCGACAACCGTCGACTGTTGTTCGGCGGCGTGGGCCATTTGTGAGACTGAGTGGCTGATTGACATGACCATATCCGTTATCGTCGATAGCGCGGCCTCAACCTTAGTCACTTGGATCACGGTTGTACTTGTGGCTTCGCGGCTTTGTCCCATCATAGTGGCCGCCGAGCTTGATCTGTTTTGCAGCGTTTGAATAATCTGCTGAATTTGCTTGGTCGATTCCTGTGTCCGGCTGGCAAGTGAACGCACTTCATCGGCAACCACGGCAAAACCGCGTCCTTGCTCGCCCGCCCGCGCAGCCTCGATGGCGGCATTGAGCGCGAGTAAATTGGTTTGTTCGGCAATCGCACGAATTACATCGAGCACTTCACCTATCTTGTCGCTGTCATTCCTTAACAGTTCTATGGTGTTTGCTGAAGCTTCTACTTTTTCCGCTAATTCCTTCATCGAATGGGTGGCATTAGCGACAATTTCACGGCCGGAGAGAGATTGTTCCCGCGCTTCTTCGGACAGCTTGTTGGCAGTATCAGCACTGGCGGCAACTTCTATGGCGCTTGCCGCCATTTCGGTTATTGCGGAGGCAACCTGTTGAGTCTCATTTTGTTGTGAGCTCATATCTTTGGTCGCGCTATGGGTGACACTGCTGAGTTGAGTCGACGCGCTAACCAGTTGCACTGTGGTGTTTTTTACTTGAGAGACTAACACTTGGATACGCACCACGAAGCGATTGAAATTTTTGGCTAATTGAGCCAATTCATCATGGCCATTTTCAGGTAATCTTTGAGTTAAGTCGGCCTCTCCATCAGCAATTTCATTGAGTAGTGTGACAACTTCACGAATGCTGCTCAGCAGGCTTTGCGTCACAATGAAGGTTATCAGGGCGGCCATAAGGATGGCGATAATCAGGATAATACTGATGAAAGTGATTTTTTGACTGACTTCCTGAGCTGCTTTATCGCCCGCATCAGACAGTGATTTCATCGTGCTATCTTGCAAGTCGGAGGTCATTTCAGCCATTTCAATACCAATCTTATCAAGCTCTACGATAGCGGTATTGCGATTATTTATGGCTTCGACAACGGACTGAGCCGCTTGCTCATATTCTTTAAGGAGTTGATTTGCCTGTTTGACTTGGGATTGATATTCGAGATTTTCGAGTGACGCTGCAAGCTCGTCTATCGCCAGGTGGGTTTTGTTGAGTTCATCTGTGAATCTTTTGGCTTGTTCAGGTTGATTATCGACTAAAAATTTCACCACATAGAGCCTTACTAACAGCAGTTCCCTCAAGGTTTTACCGGCATAAAATGCGCCCCTGACATCCCCGTCATTAAAGGAAGATTGCATGATTTGTGACAGTGTCTTTTCAACATCAGGCCCTTTAATATCGAGTGTTCCTGAAACTAATCGTTCTCTATTTTGCTGATTAACAATTATTTTTCGATTAAAAATGTCAACATATTCGACTTGGTGCTCGCCGATTTGATTGATGAGTTTGATTCTTTCAGGGAAGGAAATGTGCGCTTTAGCTTTTGCAATCATCTCGTGGGCTTTACTACTCTGATTGCTAAAATCTGTGGCGGCTTCTGCTGATCCCGTTTTGACATAGGTCTTTACTGCTAAACGAAGTCGATAAATTTCCTGTAATAAGTTGCTGGTGATCGCACTCTCAGGAGCAAGATCTTCAGTGACTAGTCGCATTCTATTATCGATATCAGTTAGTGCGAAATAACTCGTGAGTCCAAGGGTGATAAGCATTGCCACGAGTAACACTGGCACTATGGCGAGTTTTTTAGTTAATGCGAGTTGGTTTATGGAGAACATGATTGCCCCGAGCTAAAAATGTCTTCCATGGCATTGGTGGATACGATAGAGCCTCTCTATCGCGAGATCTATTTGAGTATAGGTGAGTTATTTCAATGACAAGCCAATGCGGCCGAACATAAACTTTGTTTAATGTAAGTTCGTTGCAACCTTAGGGTGTGAATGGGGTGAAGCGAAATATCTTGTTGGGGTTGTATTTATGGTATTGAATTTAAAATAAATTTATCAGTTTACCTTTTGGGCTGTGGACATGGTCTAAAACCGAGTTGCTGCGGCGAGCTATCCGTTGGTGATTGAATTTGACGGCCGAATTGGGCCGTCATCACTCTTAAGCATTTGCGGGTTTAGAATATTTAATTAGCATTATCAATCATGATTGTCTCAGGGCAGGAGCCTCTGCCTGCCTTGTTAGCTTTGGCGAGTAGGCTAGGCAAGGAGTCTGAGGCTTTAATGACCTCGGGCAAGTTAATGCGGATTTCACTCAGTAATCCCTTGCCACATTCTAGGCTCATTTTAGCGTGAGCACCTTGACCGAAACTGCTATCAAAACTTTGGTTTAACTCACTTTTACTGACACTCTTACCTATGTTGTCATGAATAAATTTTTGTACCCATGCCGAGGCATTGACCGCTTGGGTCAGCTGGGTTGCCAATAAAAAGTACTCGTTAGGGTCTTGGCTACGGCAAGTGCCGTGTTTCCACCATTCGTGGCGTTCTAAACAGGTGCCATATTGGGCGCTTGGCATGACTTCCTCTAAATTTTTGCGCACCGATGGATTCAGTTCAAACTCAGGATAAGTACAGAAATCATTCGGCTGCAGTTTGACTGTGCTGCAATAGCCATAACGTGTGCCGCATTGTTGTTTATTCGGCCACAGCCCGTGCAGGCTGAAGTGTTGCCACTGGCTCGATTCTGGCGTTTGGCTGAGGGCGCGGCATTCGGCTTTGCGGCGGCCATAGAGTTCACAAAAGGTGCTTTGCCAGCTTAATGCCAGCACGTTGGCGTCAAATTCACCGCCGATTCGGCATTGATCTCCTTGACGTTTTTCTGGTGTGCCATGCTCTTTAAGGCCGTCTCGGCTTTTGGCTTTGATATCCGATGCTGTAGTGGTTTGCGCGGGTTCTACCGCCGTTGCAGGTGTCGATACATTACTGCCGGCAACATTGGAAAGATACTGACCACAAGCGCCACTGATCCAACGCATGGGAGACTTCACTGCGTTGGTGCGCACTCGCAGCCAATCAGGTTTGGCGCTGTTGCCGAGGATTTCGAGTACCGGATAGCGCTCACCAATATTGCTCTGCCATTGATCTGGATTCGTCTGCTTATTTTTCGATTGAAATAGCTCACAGCGTTTATCGGCAACGAACTCACCGGGCGCGGCAAAGGCAGGTGCTGCTGAAATGATTAACGCAGCGCATAAACCGAACGCCGCAAGTAACGTACGCGATAGACTTTTAAGGGAAAGTGCTTGCGGCCATATCCGGCTGATGGTTAAACAAAATGACTTGGTCATGTGATGGGATCCTTCCTACGGCAGTGAATTGAGTCAATTCTGTGTGGCACTGAGTCAATGGTACACATAAGCGTTATAAACTAAGAAGCTTATTTTACTCAGAGTATTGTGTGGCACGGTTGCTAAATTAGATTTTTAATCTGATTGAATGAAAAATCCCCTCAAACCTTAATAGCTTGAGGGGATTTTTATGGGTGTTCTCTTGCTGTTAACTTACGTGCGCAGCATCTTTCTTTAATTTACGCGAGTAAATCAGTAGATAGAGTGCGGGCAGGACAAATAGCGACAGTATGGGTGCTGTGACCATGCCGCCGACCATAGGTGCGGCGATTTTTTGCATCACATCGTTACCCGAACCCGCGCCCCACATAATGGGCAGCAGGCCGAAGAAGATGGTTGCGACTGTCATCGCTTTGGGGCGGATCCGCATGACAGCGCCTTCAATTAAGGCTTCTTTCAAGTCATTGACGCTGTAGTAATTATCTTGTTCTTGCCTGTGCCTGATGGCGTTATTGAGATACACCAACATCACCACCCCAAACTCGGCGGCGACGCCCGCTAAGGCAATCATACCGACGGCGACGGCCACTGATATGTTGTAATCCAGCAGATACAACAACCAAGTGCTGCCGACCAATGCGAAGGGTAGGCTGAGCATAATAATGCTGGCCTGAATGGTGGAGCCGAAGGTCAGCATCAGCAGGATGAAGATCACGGCTAACGCCATAGGGATTACTTGCTTAAGTTTGGCATCGACCCTTTGCATATATTCGTACTGGCCCGCAAAGCTATAACTGTAACGCGGTGGGACGACGAGTTCGGTATCTAAGGCGGTTTTCGCGGTGGCGATATACTCACCGATAGAGGTGCCCTCGATATCGATAAACACCCAAGAGATTAAACGGCCATTTTCACTCTTTAACATAGGCGCGCCATCGTTAATTTCGATGTCGGCCAAGTTACGCAGCGGCAGATAATGCCCCGACTTAGTGATCACGGGCAGCTCGCGCAGCTTCTCAATATTGTCGCGCAGCTCACGGGGATAACGCAGGTTGATTGGATAACGTTCGGCGCCTTGTACCGACTCACCAATATCCATACCGCCAATGGCATAACGCACCACATCTTGAATATCTTGCAACGTCATACCGTAACGTGCGGCCACATCCAGTTTCGGACTGATATCGATATAACGGCCGCCGCCACTGCGTTCGGCGTAGGCCGATTTGGTGTGTGGCACTTTGCTTAAAATAGCCTCAATCTTAGTGCCTATGCTTTGCAGTTCGTTGACATCGGCCCCGGTGATCTTAATGCCGACTGGGGTTTTGATCCCCGTCGAGAGCATGTCGATACGGGTTTTGATGGGTTGCACCCAAGCATTGGTGAGTCCCGGTACTTTTACGGTTTGCTGTAGCTGGGCAATGATGCCGTCCAGCGTCATGCCTTCACGCCATTCGTCATGGGGTTTAAGCATGATAGTGGTTTCAAGCATGGTCAGCGGCGCCGGATCGGTCGCGGTTTCGGCGCGGCCTACCTTGCCAAACACGCGGGCCACTTCGGGCACGGTTTTGATTAAACGGTCGGTTTGCTGCAGCACCTCGGCGGCCTTGCTGGCACTGATGCCGGGTAATGCCGTTGGCATGTAGAGCAAATCGCCTTCTTCGAGTGCGGGCATAAACTCGCTGCCCATGCGGGTCATAGGATACCAAGCGCTGGCCAGCGCGATTAACGCTAACATCAGGGTGACTTTAGGGAATTTCAGCACCAGTTTTAGTGAAGGTTGATAAATCGCGATCAAGAAACGGCTGATGGGATTGCTACGTTCGCTGGGGATTTTGCCGCGAATAAAGTAACCCATCAAAATCGGCACTAAGGTGATCGATAAAAAGGCCGCCGCTGCCATGGCGAAGGTTTTAGTGTAGGCCAATGGCGCGAATAATCGACCTTCCTGCGCCTCGAGCGCAAACACAGGTACAAAGCTTAAGGTAATAATAATTAATGAGAAAAATAACGCAGGGCCGACTTCAATCGACGCTTCGGTGACGATACGCCAATGCTCTTTCGTATCGGGTTCGCGATCATGATCCGCTTTAAAATGCTCTAAATGTTTGTGCAAGTTTTCGATCATCACAATCGCGCCGTCCACCACGGCGCCGATGGCAATGGCGATGCCGCCAAGGCTCATGATATTGGCGTTAACACCCATTTTATTCATCACAATAAAGGCGATTAGGATAGATAGCGGCAGGGTGATCACGGCCACGAGTGTGGAGCGCGCATGCAGTAAAAACAGCAAGCAGACTAAGCCGACCACCAACATTTCTTCGACGACCTTGCTAAACAAGTTGTCGACGGACTTAAGGATCAAGTGAGATCTGTCGTAGGTGGGGATAATCTCAACTCCATCGGGCAGGCCGGCTTTGAGTTCTTCGAGTTTTGCTTTCACCGCATCAATTGTCGCTAGGGCGTTTTCGCCGTAACGCATCACCACAATTCCGCCAACGACTTCACCTTCACCGTCGAGTTCGGCTATGCCGCGGCGTGAGGCTGGGCCTTTACGCACAGTGGCAACATCTTTGAGGGTTAAACCTGTGCCAGAAGGACTGGTGATACCAAGGGGGATTTCACGAAAATCCTCTAGCGTCTGGCGATAGCCTTTGGCGCGCACCATGTACTCGGCTTCGGCCATCTCGATCACTGAGCCGCCCGCTTCGCTGTTCGCTTTGTCTATGGCTTGTTTAATGGTGGCGATATCGAGCTTATAGATCGCCATTTTATCGGGCTCGAGCACTATCTGATAGGTTTGCTCCATGCCGCCGACGGTGGCGACTTCAGACACGCCTGCCACGCTTTGCAGCTCTAGCTTGAGATACCAATCCTGCAGACTCTTGAGTTGCGATAAATCTAAATTGCCGGAGCGATCGACTAGCGCATATTCATACACCCAACCGACACCAGACGCATCTGGGCCGAGGGAAGGTTGCACATTTTGTGGCAAACGGCTGCTGATCTGACTCAGATACTCGAGTACCCGCGAGCGCGCCCAGTAGATGTCGGTACCATCTTCAAAAATCACATACACATAGGAGTCGCCGAACATGGAATAGCCACGTACCGTTTTGGCGCCGGGTACGGCTAACATGGCGGTCGACAAGGGGTAAGTCACTTGTTCTTCAACCAATTTTGGCGCTTGACCTGGGTAAGGGGTTTTAATGATCACTTGTACGTCGGATAAATCCGGCAGCGCATCAAGCGGCGTTTTGCGCAGCTCCTGTACGCCCCAAACAGTGATCATGATGGCGATAATCAGCACCATCAATCGCTGCCTGATTGACGCTTCGATAATATATTTCAACATAACGCGCTCCTAGTGCTGATGACCGCTGCTTAAACGCATTAAGCTGCCCTTGAGACTGGCTTCGGAGTCGAGTAAGAATTGCCCCGAAATCACCACCCGTTCACCTTCATTCAGGCCTGAAATAATCTCGGCTTTACCTTGGCTCATCATGCCGACTGTGACTGCCTTGGCGGTAAAGCTGTCATCGGCTTGTTTGACGATCACGCGGTTTTCTTTACCCGTCTGAATTAAAGCTTCCTGCGGGATCACGAGCACATCTTTATTCGGGCCACCGAATAGAGAGACTTTCGCGAGGGTTTTAGGTCTTAAATCTACGTCGGCATTGTTGAGAACCACTCGTACTCGCAGGCTGCGAGTGACTGGGTCAAGCTCAGGGTATATGTAATCGATCGTGCCTTCGATGCCGCTGATATTCATAGCGGGAACGGCAATTTCGGCCTTCTGACCTTTGGCAATCCAGCTTTGCTCGTTCTCAAAGACGTCGGCAATCACCCAAACTTTGGAGAGATCCACTAGGGACATGACTTCGGTCGAAGGCTGAATGTACATGCCATCACGAATGTCGAGGGCTTTCACTATGCCGTCTTCTTTGGCGTAGAAAGGTACTCGATATTGGGTTTGATGTGACTCTGCTAATTGTTTGATTTGCCTGTCGTTAAAACCGAGGAAAGATAAGCGTAAGCCCGCATTGCGCACCAAATCTTTGTAGCGGCCTTGGCCGTTTGCTTTGGCGGTGTCCATCGCAAGCAGGTAGTCATCTTGGGCGTTGATTAAATCGGGGGAATAGATCTCGTAGATCAGTTGATCTTTCTTAACGGTATCACCCACGGATTTGATCATCAGTTTTTCAATCCAGCCAGTAACGCGGGCATGGATATGGGTGATTTGGCTTTCGTCATAGTCGATTTGACCGACGGTTTCGACAAATTTCCACAGTGTGTCGCGTTCAACCTTGGCCACCTTTAACGCCAACGCTTGCTGCATGCTGCCGGATACATTGATGTTGATTTCTTGGGTATTACCGCCCGTTTCGACCTTTTCTAAGTTCATACTGCAGATAGGGCAAGTGCCGGGTACATCACTGATAATGTGGGCATGCATAGGGCAAACGTACTTGATTGTTGTCACATGATTTTGGGCTTTAACTAAACTGTCGGCCTTAGGTGTTGGGGTATCGAATACCTGACTCGCAGCTTTGGCGGCAGAGGTTTGCCCATGCTCAGAGGCTTGATGATCTGCGGCTTGATGCTGTGCATGCTTGGCCGTAGGGTTCGCGGCATCAAGTTTCTCAACCAAAAACATATTGCACTTAGGGCAGCGACCGGGCTCATGGCTGATCACTTCGGGATGCATAGGACAGGTGTAGGTTTTCACTTGATTTAACGGATTATTCTTTGGCGCAGTTGCAGAATTTACTGCCGCTTCGGTCGCAACGGGTTCTTGTGTGTTCGCTAACTGGGCATGGCTCAACCAAGGCGTACTGATGAGTAAGCTACTCAAGATCAGTACGGCCTTAGGGGCCTGCTTTTTTACTGTATTAAATTGGTTCATATGCCTCATCTCCAGCCTAGCTTAGTGGTGTTCGTGCGCGTTGTGCATCGTACCTTCAGCTGTTTTTACTTCCTTCGCTTTTGGCTCTAAATCCATACCACATTTAGGACAGGAATCGCCTTTAGTGCCTGTCACTTCGGGGTGCATAGGGCAAACATAGGTTTGTGCTTGTTGCTGCGGATTTGCATTGTCGTGTTGATGTTCGTGCGGCGTAGCCGTGGCAAACACGTTAGTGCTGGTCAGCAAGAATGCAATTAAGGCGAGATTAGTTAGGGTTTTCATATTATTCACTCCATCGGATTAACGGCCGAATATGAGCGCATAAACGTCTGTGAGCACGGCAGATCAAAGCGGTTCGCTTCGATAGACGGATTAATGCCACAACTTGGCATTCGGCTCAGTTATCAACGTTTTGCTAGACTCGGGTGCACGATTTAATGATAAGGCACCACAATAAACGGCTAATTTGGGTGTTAGCTTAGGGCTAACTGGATTGTCGTTTTAGCTTGGCTTCTTTAAGGGCGATTTGCCCATTAAGCGCAAAGTAGGCCTAGGCTATCGGTGGTTTAAAGGCCGAAGACAAAGAGATCGAGTGGAAATGAGGCATAGGAGTGGCCATTGCAGTATCGCTCATGCTCACACTTGGCCAGAGGTGTGGGCTGAATAGAGTGCCAGCGACTGAAATCGTCAAACAATGACCACAATCATTTGAACATGATGTGGTGCCATCACAGCAATGCTGTTTCGCGCCGGGAAGCATTTTATCGTTGCAGCAATCCGCGTTGGCCATTGAATGTGAGTCAGAAGGGTTCTCAGTGTTCATCTGCATCATGGCAGCATGGTGCATTTGGGAGGAAGCTTCATGATTCATCGCACTCATATCCATAGTGTGTGGCACCATGGCGTGACCATTAGACACAACACTTTGCCCGACGAGTGCGAGTAAAGTGAACATGACTAAAAAGTAACGACCGAGTGTGTGATGCATAAGTATTCCAAATGATGAACGGCTCGATTCTAGCATAGAGGCATTATGCTGTAATGATTTAACTCACATTTCAGCACATGCCTCAAATTAAATATTTTGCTTATCTAAATTAGAATGCAGGATTGCTGACGAGCATTTTCGCCATCAGTTGACTGTGGTTTTGCAATGGGTATTCGCCTGCTTTGTCACCATTAATACTGAGTTGAATCGTTGGATATTTAATAAATTGACGCGCTTCAGCTTCAGTCATTATTTTGGGCTGGGTGATTTGGTAGCTATCACTCGCCTTCACATCCAGCACTAAGTAAAGCGGCGCTGATTTAACCCAGTTGCCACTATCATCGGCGCGATAATTAAAAATATCCTGATATTTTAGCTCGAGCAGTACTTTCCCGGCGGAGAGTTGGATAGGTTTAAAGGGTGTCGCTGGCACACCATTGATACTGATCACACTGAGCGCATCTGTGCTTTTTAAGCTGGCGGCTGTAACTGTGGTGCTACTTAATAAGGCGCCGATAACGAAAGTTAGGCCTAGTAAGCTTTTGTTCAATAAAGTGGTTTTCATAATAAACTCCAAAAATTCTCAGTACCTCGTTGCGGTGCGGATATGCAGCGGCGCAATCAAAGGTGTTTAGTCGGTTTTACGTTGTAAAAAACGATAGACGTTACAGCGAATTGGAGGTGGGAGGCGGCGTAGTGAGTCCAAGATCGGCAGTTTGCATCGCCCAGCCTTGTATGGCAATACGCTTGCTTGCTGGGTTGGCGAAGGCCAGTTCTAGTACTGCAGGCTCAAGGTAAAGTGATGATAGGCAATGGGTTTGACAATGACTTGTCATACTATCTTGGCAGTGTTGCAAGCAATCGGATGCAGAACAATCTGGCATGGTGCAGTTCATTTCTGCATCCATTATCAGCATGGTTTGACTGCTGTGGCCATTGGTGTTGGCTGAAGTTGGCATAGCACTCACCATCGCCGATTGGGCGATTAGCGAAAATAACACTGCTATGGTGATCCAAAATTTAGCCATGATAACTTGGGAAATTGATTGCTTACCCTTAGAGACCTTAGTTAGCCCGATAAAGTTTCATATCGCGTTCAATTTTTTAATTTCTAATGATTTATTTCCTGGCCACTTCTAATAATTAAACAAAACGTCGATTAGATCACATTTCTATTTTCTAGAAATGATTTGATAGTTATTGATTCTCAAAGGGGAAATTCCATCGCGATAATCGCTAACTTGCGATTATGGGATGATTGCATTAGCTTTAGTTAAAGTGCATTGCAGCTCAGCTAGCGGTTTTTACCAAATGTCGTCCTAATAGTTAGAGCTAAGTCTCATTTTGCGCTTTTAAGGTTAATTTAATCGGCAAATTTCGGCTTAAAATCAAATTTCTAATAAATGAAAGAACATAAACTAGTCTTATAAAAACTAATTTTGACAATTTTTGGAGATAGAGTGATGAACTGGCGTGCACTATTTAAACCTAGCGCAAAATATTCAATCCTGGCGCTACTGGTCGTCGGTATTGTTATCGGTGTTGTGGGCTACTTCGCAACCCAAACAACCTTACATGCAACCAGCCAAGACGCATTCTGTATGAGCTGCCACAGCCAGCATTCATTGAAAGATGAAGTGATGGCGTCTGCCCACGGCAATAACCGTGTGGGTATCGTGGTTCAGTGTCAGCAATGTCACATCGCACAGGAACCATTCCAATACCTGAAGAAAAAGATCATCGTTTCTAAGGACGTTATTGGTTTCTTAACTATCGATGGCTTTAACACGCAAGCATGGTTAGATGAAAACCGTAAAGAACAAGCTGAATTAGCGCGTGATTACCTACGTGCAATCGATTCTTCAACCTGTCAAAACTGTCACAACCGTATTTATGAAAACCAATCAGAAAATATGAGCAAAATGGCAGTGAGAATGCACAGCAATAACTTCAAGAAAGCCCCAGAAGACAGAAAAACCTGTATCGACTGTCACAAAGGCGTCGCTCACCCTTACCCTAAAGGATAAGGTTTAACGATTAACTTGCGTTATCGTTAGTCATTAAAAAGCCCTCTGTTGAGGGCTTTTTGCTGTCTGAGTGCCTGACGGTGTCTAAATGTTAGGTTAACTCGCTGGAGTCATCACTTTTTGTCGATAAGCTAACAGGCTAAAAATACCGAAGATAAATACTTGCAGATAATCAAGCTTTGTTAATGGCAGTAAGGTCTTAAATAGCATGTGGAAAATGGCCACTTGGAAGCAGTGCATCATGCAGGTTATGCCAAACAGGATATTCAAAATAATCGCCACATTACCTTCAAATGACATAACCAAGTTGTAGGCCATCATCAACCAAGCGATGAGGGTAATGGCTTTACCTAGGTTAATCAGCAAGGGCATGGCTTTCATCTTCGATAGGCTCGGCAGTGTTTTCGGCTTGATATTGATATAAGCGGTAACTCACTTGCCCCGCATTCTTTTCTTTCAAGGCGTGCCAGCAAGGTGGAATGGCCAATTGGGTTAATTCAGATTCGATCTCGACATAAATCAGCGCGCCATCATTGAGCCAAGCTTGAGTATCGAGCAGTTGAATGGTTTTTTCTGCCAATCCCTTGCGAAAGGGAGGGTCGATAAATACCACATCAAAACCTTGCTCGCAGCCCCTTTGCAACACCACTAAGGTATCGGCGTTGAGCACTTCGGCCTTGTCGCATTTAAGGGTTTGCAGATTTTCTTTTAATTGCATGGCTGCGCCGCGTTGCAACTCGATAATCTTGGCGAAACTGGCATAGCGAGATAGGGCTTCGAGGGCTAGAGCGCCGCTGCCGCCGAAACAGTCGAGCACTCGCGC
Source organism: Shewanella septentrionalis (assembly GCF_025370265.1). Taxonomy (NCBI): domain Bacteria; kingdom Pseudomonadati; phylum Pseudomonadota; class Gammaproteobacteria; order Alteromonadales; family Shewanellaceae; genus Shewanella; species Shewanella septentrionalis. The sequence continues at coordinate 122,067 of NZ_JAMTCC010000010.1, forward strand.
ATTAACTAAGTCATTGGCAAGCCAGTTAAACAGGGTTTCGCGCACTCTGTCTGTTGTCGGGCGTAAACCTTCGAGATCTTGAATAGGTAAACGACGCGAACGCCATTGGCCCGCGATGATCCGCACTTGACCGCTACCGGGTTTATTTTTGGCTGTTGGACTTTTGGTCACATTATTTTTGACCGTTCGATTCTTAACCAAAGTGCCCCCGTGATTTTGCCTGAAGAAAGAAAGTGGTAGACTATGCCACCTTAATAAAGGCCACTATTTTATATCAAAGTCTCACTAAAAGGTGAGAAGGCTGAGTGAGCTTAGCTAATTGCCGACTTTTTGGGCGTAATTGCCGAGGCAATCTGGTATAACATCAGGGTCTTATTCAAAATTAAACACTGAAGTAGAGCGCTGGAATCACACATGGCAAAGAAAGGTTTTTTCTCCTGGTTTCGTAAAGATAAGTCACAAGATGAGGTCGTCGCTGAAACTCCAGTTGTTACTCCAACACCAGACACTGAAGCAGCAGAGCGTTTAGAACAGGAACGCGCAGAGGCGCAACGTTTAGCTGCTGAGGCAGAGGCTCAAGCGGCCGCAGAAAAGCTGGCAGCAGAACAGTTAGAAGCGGAACAACTTGCGAAAGTGCAAGCCGAGCGTATTGCTCAAGAACAAGCACAAATCGAAGCTCAACGTTTAGCAGAACAACAAGCCGAAGCGGCACGACTGGCGGCAGCGCAGCTAGAAGCTGAACAACTTGCAGCAGATAAGTTAGCCGCTGAACAAGCTGCTGCAGAGCAATTAGCCCAAGCCAAGGCTGAAGCCGAGCGTATTGCTCAAGAGCAAGCACAAATCGAAGCCCAACGTTTAGCCGAGCAACAGGCCGAAGCGGCACGACTGGCTGCAGCTCAGTTAGAAGCTGAACGAATCGCAGCTGAACAAACCGCAGCCGAGGAAGCTGAACGTGCTCGTGTTGCCGCCGAACAAGCTGCCGCTGAAGCGTTAGCTGCTGAGCAACTGGCTGCAGAGCAATTAGCACGTGAGCAAGCAGAGGCGTTAGTGCAACAACAAGCCGAAGCTCTGCAACCCGCTGAGCCTGTTGTTGAATTGCAGCCAGAGCCGCAGGCGAGACCCGTTAAGGAAGGGCTATTTGCTCGTTTGAAACGTGGCTTGATGCGTACCAGCGAGAATATTGGCAGTGGTTTTATCGGCCTGTTCCGCGGCAAGAAAATTGATGACGATCTGTTTGAAGAACTCGAAGAACAGTTATTAATCGCTGATGTTGGCGTCGAAACGACCACGCGTTTGATCAAGAATTTGACTGAGCATGCCTCACGTAAGCAGCTTAAGGATGCCGAAGCTTTATATGACTTGCTACGGGAAGAAATGCAGAAGACGCTCGATCCTGTCGCAATTCCGTTAGTGCCAGACAATGCAAATGGCCCATTTGTGATCTTAATGGTCGGCGTTAATGGTGTGGGTAAAACCACTACTATCGGCAAATTAGCCAAACAATATCAGAGCCAAGGTAAGTCAGTTATGTTAGCCGCGGGCGATACCTTCCGTGCAGCTGCGGTAGAACAGTTACAGGTTTGGGGTCAACGTAATGATATTACTGTGATTGCCCAACATACGGGTGCCGATAGTGCCTCTGTACTGTTCGATGCTTTGCAAGCGGCTAAAGCCCGTAAAGTGGATGTGTTGATCGCTGACACTGCGGGTCGTCTGCAAAACAAAGCGCACTTGATGGAAGAATTGAAGAAAGTGGTGCGAGTGATGAAAAAGCTCGACCCTGATACGCCACATGAGGTCATGCTGACACTCGATGCGAGCACGGGACAAAATGCGATTAGCCAAGCGCAATTATTCCAAGAAGCCGTAGGTGTAACGGGTATTACCATCAGCAAGTTAGACGGAACGGCGAAGGGCGGCGTGGTGTTTGCGATTGCCGACAAGTTTAATATTCCGATCCGTTACATAGGCGTGGGTGAGCAAATTGATGATTTGCGTACCTTTAATTCGAAAGAATTTATCGATGCCTTGTTCACTCAAGAAAAAGCGGATAGCTAATTTATGATTGATTTTCAGCAGGTCAGTAAGATTTATCCTGGCGGCCAAATGGCGCTGGAAGATGTGAATTTTCATCTACAACAAGGTGAAATGGCATTTTTAACCGGCCACTCAGGTGCGGGTAAAAGTACGCTGTTGAAATTAATCACGGTTATCGAGCGGGCGACGACCGGTCGTGTCGCCATCAATGGCCACGACATCGCCAAAGTCAGCCCTAAGCATGTGCCTTATTTGCGTCGCAATATCGGCATGATTTTCCAAAACCATCACCTATTAATGGACCGAAGCGTGTTCGACAATGTGGCTTTGCCGCTGGTGATTGAAGGTTTCTCCCATGGTGAAATCCGTAAGCGAGTGGCCGGCGCCCTCGACATGGTGGGTTTATATGGCAAAGAACGTCATAACCCGATTATGTTGTCCGGCGGCGAACAGCAACGTGTTGGCATTGCCCGTGCGATTGTGAATAAACCACCTTTACTGCTCGCCGATGAGCCTACGGGTAACTTAGATCCTAAATTATCTATGGATATTTTGCGTCTGTTTGAAACCTTCAACGATGCAGGAACCAGCGTGTTAATTGCGACCCATGATTTAGGCTTAATCGCGCGGATGAAATATCGCACTTTCACCCTCAAACAGGGTCGTATGTTGGGCGCACAGGAATTACATCCTAGCGTGCATACGCGCGTACCGACCAATAGAGGTGAAGGGCAATGAGCGACAGCGCTAAATTAACCCGCAGTAAGTTACCTCTGTCTGGGCGGATTGTGATGTTCTTTATTCGCCACGTACAGCAAGCGATGGCGAGTATGGGAGAACTCTGGCGCAACCCAGTGTCTTCCGTGATGACAATGGCGGTATTGGGTGTGAGCCTGAGTTTGCCTGCGGCATTGCAAGTGTTAGTTAAAAACGCTGAGACCATTACCAGCTCGTGGAACAGCGCTGCGGAGATATCTTTGTTTATCGAAGACAATCGCAGCGAGCAAACGATTCAGAGCCTCCTGACGCGGATTCGTACTTATTCCGAAGTGGATAAAGTGCAGTACATAGATAAAAACCAAGCCCTAGAAGAGTTTCAACGTCTGTCTGGTTTTGGCGAGGCCTTGGCCTATTTAGATAAAAACCCTCTGCCAGCGGTCATTACCGTCACACCGACACCGCGTTATTCAACGCCAGTGGGCGCCCGTGAACTCTTAACTAAGCTAGAGCGCGAGCCTGAGATTAGCTTTGGCCGTTTAGATATCGAATGGCTAGAGCGGTTACAGGCAGTAGTGCGCCTACTCGAACGCACTGTGATGGCGATTGCCGCATTACTCGTGCTGGCTGTGGTCTTAGTGATAGGCAATACGATTCGCTTAGCAATTATGAATCGACGCAGCGAAATCGAAGTGATGAAGCTCGTCGGGGCAACGGAAGCCTTTATTCAGCGTCCATTCCTCTACACTGGGATTTGGTACGGGGTGATTGGCGGCATATTGGCGTGGCTGATCATTAATTTATTAGTGTGGTATCTCGATTCGGCTCTTGCCGAGCTGTTGGGCTTATATGGCAGTCAGCTCGAGATGAAATCGCTCACTTTTACTGAACTGCTGCAATTGGTTGGACTGGCATCATTTTTAGGCTGGTTAGGTTCGTATTTGTCTGTACGCCAGCATTTACGGTCGATTGAACCTTCATAATAATCAGTCGATTAAACTAAAAAAAGTGATGAAAAAAATGCTGAGGAATGAACTTTTGTTCACTTGCAATGTCTACTTCAGCGAGGTAAAAAGGGTATCCGCAAACGAGCTGAGGTTGACATACTCTGTCAATTAGCCGATAGTTCGTGAGCTTATTCTTAGGGTATTTTGTTATCGAACCTTAGAATGCACTCGTAAGTAGTCTGATAAATGTAGGAGAGCGAATGACCTTTCAAACGCAATCAATGGCACTGACAGTCCCACAGGGCGCCAGTAGTCTAGAAGCTTATATCCATTCAGTGACTAGCATCAGCATGCTGGACGCTGAGGCTGAGTATGAGTTGGCCAAGCGTTTACAGGAAACTGGTGATCTACAAGCTGCGAAGCAACTGATTATGTCGCACTTACGATTTGTAGTGCACGTTGCTAAAGGCTATTCAGGCTATGGTTTGCCACAGGCAGACCTGATCCAAGAAGGCAACATAGGCTTGATGAAAGCGGTTAAACGCTTCGATCCCGATGTTGGCGTGCGTCTCGTGTCTTTTGCTGTGCACTGGATCAAAGCTGAAATTCATGAATATGTGCTGAAAAACTGGCGCATTGTTAAAGTCGCGACCACTAAAGCGCAACGTAAGTTGTTCTTTAACATCCGTAAAGCGAAAAAACGCTTAGGTTGGTTCAGCGATGCAGAAGTCACTATGGTGGCTGAAAATTTAGGTGTGTCTAAGGCCGATGTGACCGAAATGGAATCACGTATGGCTGCGCAAGATCCGGCATTTGATTTAACCAATGATCAAGACGAGGAGCATGATTTTGCCCCAGTACATTATTTGGAAGATCATTCATCGGATTTAGCGGAAAACATTGAAAACGACAACTGGGAATCGAATGCCCAAGGTCGTTTATTATCGGCCATCAAAACCTTAGACGAACGTAGCCAGCATATTCTGCGCGCCCGTTGGTTAGATGACGATAAAACCACACTGCAAGAACTTGCAGAGACTTATCAAGTGTCGGCTGAACGTATTCGCCAACTTGAGAAAAATGCCATGAACAAGCTGAAAGCTTGCATGGAAGCCTAAGTCGCATCACGTTTAAGGTGACAGTGATTTAGCCATAAAAAAACCTGCTACGGCAGGTTTTTTTATGGGTGAAATTTGGCTTGATGACCTTGATGATAAATCAGTGTTTAACAAGATTAGCTATCAAGGCTTTTCTGTTTACTTTCAGCCCTGCCTGCTCATGATTTTCTGGCCATACATAATACTGTCTTGGGCGTTTGAAGCGGGCGATTTTGTCGGCGAGTAACAATTCGAGTTCACTTGCAATCGACTCTGTGTGATGAGTTAAACTGCCGCGAAGGATAGCGGCGGGGAGATTGCCAAATTGTGCATCGGGGATGGCGAAAACGATAGCATCATCTATTTGTGGGTGCTGTTTAAGCGCGGCTTCGATTTCTTCTGGTTGGATATTTTCGCCGCCACAAATGAACATGTTATCGACGCGGCCAAGGATGTGCAGATTGCCATTTTCGTCCCATTCGCCCCTGTCTTTGGTGTAAAACCAGCCGTCGGTATCGAGTGGTTTTTCGATTCCCTTATCCGTGAGATAACCCATAAACAGGGATTCGCCGCGCACCAAAATCACACCGTCTTCGATTTTAAGCTCACGCTTGGGGAGTAATTTGCCACTGCTGCCGTCGCTTAATGCGGGACCTGTGGTGATCTGCGAGCCCATTTCTGTCATGCCGTAACTCGTATAGCTGGCGATATTGCGTTGCTTAAGCTCGGCGAGTAAGTCTATCGAGACTGCGCCGCCGCCCAGCAATAGGGCTTTGATACTTTTAAGTTTACTACTTGTATCGGCTAATAACTTACTCAGTTGTGCTGGCACCAAAGAGAGGTGGGTTAGCTTATCTTGGTCAATTTGCTGACTAAGACTTAGCGCTTGGTCTGGCATAATAACAGTGGCACCGACTAAGGCACAGCGGTTTAATATCGCTAGACCACCGATGTGGAATAATGGCAATGAGAGCAGCCAAGCATCACCTTGTTCGAGCGGGATTAGGCTGCGAGCGCCTTCCGCATTAGCAATATGGTTGGCTAAGCAATGGACCGCCGCTTTTGGAAAACCGCTAGAGCCCGACGTTAAAATCACATTGGCGGGTCGGGTAATATCAACAGGCTGAGCTAACTCGTTGCTGAGGCGATTAAAATCTAAGGCTAATTGGCTGCAATTCTGCAGATCAGAAATCTCAGCCCGCCACACATAGCGGATCTGATGTTCATCGATTAAACCTTGGATCTGTGCGAGAGGAAAACGAGGTGATATTGGGAAAAAAATCGCTCCGATATCGATGCAGGCCCAATAGAGGCAAATCATCTGGAGATTATTCACTGCAATACAGGCGAGTGGCTCACCCTCTGTAAGACCTGCTGCTCTTAGCTGCTGACCTAGAGCGATAACGCGCTGGCTAAGCTCAGAGTAACGAATGTCTTGCCCCGCCAACTTGATGGCCGTCTGCTGTGGAAACGCCAGTGCGCCTTGGTGCAGGGGGGACAGTGCTAGCGACTTTGATAGACGGGTGTCAGACAAACTAGTTTTCCTCACGCTTGGCTGCAGCCAAATCACTTTGCGGCGTTGAATCAATGGCGCGTTGTGCAATGAGTTCAAGTTGGGCGAGTGTGAGGCAGTGTTTTTTACCCGATGACACGACTAAATCTTGGCTAAAGGCGCTGAGGGTATCGAGTCCTGGGATTTCATCGGGTGTGAGAATCGCGGCTAAATGGGCCAGATCGCTAATGCCTAAACTGCTTTCAAGACTCGAACTGATAATGCAACGCACGCCATAGCTTTGCGCCGTCTCGATTAAATTAGCTAGCTTTTCAATACTGCCGAGCAGCATAGGTTTGATGACGAGCGCTGTTAGGCCATTGTGCATGGCAAACTGATAATCGGGATCGTTAAGCGATTCATCGAGGGCGTAGGGCATGCCAATCGCTTGATAAAACTCCAGATTATCCTGTGGATTCTGGCAAGGTTCCTCTATGTATTCGATGGTGTCTAGGGGCAAACAAGCGGCAAATTCGATCGCTTGTTCTAGTGTAAACCCTCGGTTTGCGTCTAAACGCAATTTGAGATCGGGGCGGGTACGTAAAATGCCATAAATCAGACTCAGCTCGTCTTCGATTGAGGTCTGCGCGACTTTAACTTTCACCGAATGAACATGCATGCCGAGCGCCGCAATCTTGTTATCGAGCAAGTCTTTGCCCGCATCCGTTGGATGATAAATCAAAGGGACTGTGGCGGTTTGTGGGCGGATAGCATCGAGCTTACCCATTAACTTGGCATGCAACAGACTTAAACCGAAGGCCAAGGAAGGGTAAGGACTTTGCTCGGCGTAATCCAGCAGGGTATCGATATGCTGACCGCCGAGCTGGGGTAATAACTCAGTTAACGCCGTTTGCACTTGAGCCAGTGTTTCGCGGCTAAATCCCACTAAGACTTGTTCATCGATATCTATACCAGAGAGTGGGGCGATTTCAACTTCGACTTGTTTATACTCACCACCAACATTAGCGCTGGCGCAGGCTTGCAATACTAATCCTGCCCTGTGGTCGATGCGTTGCTTGCCGACGGGCAATAATACGTCGAGTGGTAGTCGATATTGATACAGGTTAAGCGAAGTTAAGATCATATATTTCCTACATTTAAATGCTGTTATTTACCCTAGCAGCTTAACTATTGTTGCGATTAATGCCTCGGGAGCTGCTTGGTGTATGTTGTGGCCGGCGCCGTGAATACTATGGACGAGGATGGGCGCGTGTAATTGCCATTCTTGGGCGAGGGCGTGGAACTTGGTATCTTGGCTGCCCACAAAGAAATGGCACTCACAGGCAAGTTGCGAAGGCACATCCCACATCGATGCTTGGCGCGCAAGTGAAGTGGCTACGAATACCTCTTTAAGCAGCTGTTTGGGATGCAGATCTAAGACGGCAGATCTTTGCTTGATTAATGCTTTACGTTTGGCCGCAGTCATGTCGGCAAATACGGGCTGCTGATACCACAAGTTTAAAAAATCTTTGCTAGCCAGATGCAATAAACGCTCGGCCCACTGGGTATCATTCTTGGTTCTGGCCGTTTTTTCTTGCGGGTCTACCAGTCCTGGATGGCAGGATTCGAGGTTCAGACTTAACAAGCGCTGCGGATAGGCTTTTGCAAGGTGCAAGGCAATACGCCCGCCTAAGGAATAACCGTAGAGATGAAACGGTTCGGGACTTGGATTAAGGCTATCGAGCCGCGCTATTATGTTTTCGACGCAAAAGTCGAAATCGAGTTTAGCTTCAGTCGACCCTTCAGCTTGATTATCTCCATGGCCCGGCAGATCTAAGCAAATACAATGGAAGTGCTGGCTTAGCGCAGGCATTAACGGCAACCAGTCGGCCTTAGTGCCTAAAAAGCCATGTAGTAGCACTAAGGTCGGTAGTGAAGGATCGCCGTAACGGGCCATGTTTGGCATTAGCTTTGTTTCACCCAAAGGTTGAGCGCGGCGATTTGGTCGCTGGCTTGGTTTTGGCTCACATTGACTTCAATGATTGAAGCCCCCTGAAAATCCAGCGCTTCATTATAGCTATCTTGAAAATCGGCTAAATTATCCACCTGATTATAGGGCAAATTAAACATGGCAGCGGCATAGCCAAATTCTAAGCCGTGGCTGAGTCGATAATAATCGCTGCGAACTTGTTCATTGGGAACCGGCAATAAGTTAAAGATATTACCGCCATCGTTATTGAGGATCACGATCACCAGCGGGCTGCTTAAGCCTTTGGCGATGGCCAGCGAGTTGAGATCGTGCAATTGCGATAAATCACCGATGATCAAACTGGTGGGCTTGCCTTCGTGGGCCGCAATGCCGCAAGCGGTGGCGAGCAAGCCGTCAATACCAGAGGCGCCACGGTTGGTATAAGTGGTCGCTGTGCAGCAACTGACTGGGGCATACATGTCGTACAAGCGTACAGGCAGACTGTTACCAATAAAAAGCTGCTGTTCTAAGGGACGAGTGTTGGCGATAGCGCGTATCACCTGCGCTTCACCAAATTCCCCTTGATCGATATTACGCACAAATAAGTTATGCAATTCATCGTTATAGGTGATTAAGGTATTCGCCCAGTTCGCTGAGGATGAACGATACCAGTTCAAGGCCGCAAACTGCTCTGCATTAGCATGCCAAATGTGCTTCGCATTGTGGCTCGGATCCAGTCTGTCTTGCTCGGGTAACACCTGCCAGTAGCTGTGCCAATTCTGCTCGGCGAGATAACTGATGACGCGTTTTGACAATAAACGGCCGCCGAACACGAGTACGCGATCCGCTTCTTGTAATAGATTGCGTGCCTTTGGATGTTGTAGCAGTTGGTCGATATTGCCTATTGCCGCGGGATGTTGGCGCAGTTGCGACTGGGCATCGGTAAGCAAAGGCCAGCCAATTTTTTGCGATAACGCGATAAGCTGCTGTGGATCTTGCTCGGGTGTGAGTGTGCCGACAACGATCACGCCTTTACCGTGGACGAACCGCATGATGGCATCGTCACTTGGGCTGCTCAGCTGTTTGCTCTTACCGTATTGAGTATACGGGCGGGCGAGTTGCAGCCAAGTTTGCAGTGGTTTGAGGTAAGGCGATTCGGCATCGAGAATCACGCCACTGAGTTCACTCGGGTACAAGGGCTCGCGATACATGCAGTTGATGTGCACTGGACGAGTTTGATTCGCCACTGCCTCATCCACTGTGGTGAGCAATGCCTGCGGTGCGATATGCGCATCCGGCGTTGGCAAATTCACTTGGGTGGCGTAATTCGCAAAAATTCCCGGTTGGACTATGGCTTGATTGGCGCCGCAGCCAAGTAATTCGGGTGGACGATCGCCGCTTAAGACGATCAAAGGTACGTGGGTTAGCCAAGCTTCAACAATCGCAGGATACAAGTTAGCGACCGCAGTGCCCGAGGTGGTAATGATAGCGACCGGTGCGCGGCTGGCTTTTGCCAGACCTAAGGCCATAAAGCCGAGTCCACGTTCGTCAAAATGCAGGTGACGCTGGAGTTTAGTTTGCTGGGCGGCGGCGAGGGTTAACGGCGTCGAGCGCGAGCCCGGTGCCATACACACATGTTGCACGCCAAGACGTGCTAACTCCTCAAGAATAAGGGCGCCCCAAATAAGATTAAGAGTGGCTGTATTTTCGGTCCGCATAGCTGAATCTATTAGGATAAAGATGGGCTTAGTGTAACGTGTTTATGCCCCAAGATGTATGCTTGGCTTAACAATTCTCGGCGGGTTTGTATGGGGGCTGAGGTGGAGCCTAAGCTAAGGCAAGGGATGCCTATCACCTCTGTACAGTGGCTAGTCTATGGGTTGTGCAAGCTGCTTTGGGCTAAATAATATGGTCAACAATCTTTTTAATCTGTCCACTTAGCCACACTAAATCATCATTCACTTTGTTTGGCTGATTTTTTTGTACTAAGAAAATGGTTGGCGCTTCGGCGTGAGCATATAAACGTTCGGCTTCGAGTTGCGACAGCTGACATGTGTGCAGCTCAGCCACATCACTTACCATCTCGTAAACCACGCGATAGGGCAATAACGACAGTGCCTGACTCTCTCCTAGGTATTCAAACAAACTTGAAATACTGGTAATAGTAATTTCAGTATTGAGTTTAATGTTGCTCTTCAGACAAAACTCTTGGTAAGGACTGAGCTTAGAACTGGGATTACCGAGGTCGGTATTCACATAGGGATATTCTGCAATCGTCTCTAAAGTGATTTCCCGTTTGAAAATCGGATGATTACGGCTCGCAATAAGGTAAACCTTATCCATGCTTTGCAGAGTGGTCGTCAGGAGTTTATCGCCAAAGGCGGCCACATCAGCCGTGCTTTTATTGCAGCAAATGCCCAGCGTAGTATCACCGTTAATAATGTCTTGGGTCGTATGCATAGACCAAGGCGTGATATTAATGTGCATCAGCTTCTGTTCATCTTTAATGGCCTGCATTAACGCTTTCGGAAAAGCGTAAGCAATCAAGCCGGGAGCAGCAATCTCGATATGCGTTTTCACTAAGTTAGCATTTGCGGCTCTTGCCTTATGAAACTTATCAGTACATTCAATGGCTTCTTTCGCGATTGGATATAAATGGGTCGCAAACTCATTGGGGAATAGTCCGTATTTACGACGAATGAAAAGTTCATCACCAAAAATTTCCCGTAGATTTTTAAGGCTACGACTTATTTTAGGAGCCGGAATATCAAGAGCCTTAGATACATAAGTTGCAGACTTGTTCTCATATAATGAAACGAATATTTTCAAACTCAGAATATCCAGACCATCCATGTTACTAATGTGCATTTTTTATATCCCTTTTATTGAGCAAATACTTTAAAGAACGATTAATTATGGCGTCATTAAATAAATTTAATGTGAAACATATCTCAACTTCAAAACTATAATATCGCAGTCTGCTAGTGTCGTTTTTAGATTTAATGTTTTTTATATTTCAAAATGTGATAAAGATAAATTTGGAATTTTAAAAGGTGAAATTCATATAATTGAATTTCACATTGGCGATTATCAATTATCTATTTTTATATTCAAGATTTGCGCTAAATGGTAATGAGATCGAATTCTTAACTTGTTGTTTATTATTAAATTGCCATTGTTAAATGTGATCGTGTTCAAAAAAAATAAAACGCTTCACGTTAATACTAAAGTTGCTTTAAAAGAGATAACAAAAAATAAATAGGTTATTGGAGGCGTTATGAATACTTCAGTCATTCTCAGCTATGCGTTTATGTATTTCGTGCTGTTTGTAGCAGTGCCATTTGTTTTTGTCATGTTCGTCATGACCTGCATTAAGTTTTTTAAAGCAGGCCCTGATGAGGCAGAACATCATGAAATGAAACTTAAACCAGTACTGTTCGATAAACAAAGTTTTAACTTTTTTAAATCGTTAAAAACCGTAGTGGAAGGCAAATACGATGTTTGCTGTAATGTCCCGCTAGACACCGTATTTGAAATGGACCAGCATGACGCTGATTTAAATCACGAGTGCCGACTAGACTATGTGTTAATAGATCATGACTCATCTGAAGTGAAAATGGTGATCAGTGATTTTGGCAAAGAACACAACTCGCCAATGAAAAAGCTGTTTAGTAAGTTCAATATCAACTTTATTGAAATGAACCAACATAAACAGTGGGATACACAGAGCCTAAAGCAAGCGTTAGCCGTCTGATCCGACCGTCGGGTTCGGGTAACTCCGAACCCTGACACTCCTCTTCTCCCTTCCCAAAATAAATGTGAGGACTCCCTATGTCCAAAAGACAATGGCTGTGGTCGATTCGCTTGGGTGCAATTGCATTGCTTTTAAGCTTTGGTGCGACAAGTGCCGAGTCGGCCCTTCAAATTAACAGTGACACGACTTGTATGAAGTGCCACAAACGTAACGGTCAAATGTTAGGGCATCACGGCCAAGATGCGATGAAAATGACCTGTTCAACCTGTCATGGCGAAAAAGGCGACCACCCTAAAAAGCCGAATGATATCGTAGTGTTTGGTCTGAAAGATGGCTCGGAGCTTGATACTCAGCTCGCCGTTTGTCACAAGTGCCATACACAGCGAAAACTGGGTGAAACCGAGTGGACACATAATGTGCATGCACAAAAAGTGCCCTGTGCCGCCTGTCATAAATTACATAGCCCAACCGAACCTATGGCGGATATGACGCCAAAAGTTCGCAGTGAGCTGTGCCGCAATTGCCATAGTGGCCAGTAGGGGGAGGTTATGGAAAATTCAAAAAGAAGATTTCTAAAAGGCACATGTGCCTTATTTGCTGGCGCTACGGGCGCATCACTGCTCGCCACAGTGAATGCATCGGATAGTGTTAAAGCAGAGTCAGATATTAAATATGCGATGATTCATGATGAAGCTAAGTGTATTGGTTGCCGCGCATGTGAAGTGGCATGTCGTGAAACCAATCAAGTGCCAGAAGGGGTTTCACGGGTCAGGATTGAGCAAACTGGACCGTTCGGTGAGTATCCGAATGAGTATTATCACTTTAGCCGTGTTTCTTGCCAGCATTGTGAAGATGCACCTTGTGTCAACGTGTGCCCAACGGGGGCTGCCTTTATTGATAAAGAAACCGGCATAGTGTCAGTCAATGCGTGGAAATGTGTCGGCTGCCAATATTGTATTGCGGCTTGCCCTTACAAAATTCGTTTTATTAATCCAGTCACCCACGCGGCGGATAAGTGTGATTTCTGCCGTGAGACGAATCTTGCGCAAGGTAAACAGCCTGCCTGCGTTGAGGCTTGTCCGACTAAGGCGTTAGTGTTTGGTAATTTAAAAGATCCAACGTCTGAGTTAGTACAAGTACTGCGCGCTAACCCAACTCAACGCGCGAAAGTCGCCCTCGGAACGCGACCTAAGTTGTTCCGTATCCTGGCAAAATCCGGGGAGGTGATACTATGAGTGCCCTACATTTTGATACCTTAGTCTGGCATTGGCCGATTGCGATCTACCTGTTTTTGGCGGGTGTATCAGCAGGGGCTATGTTCTTCGCCGTACTGTTGAAACATTTTGTCTTGAAGCAAAACGCCTATCAGTCTGGTTTTATACGTGCCGCCTGTATTGTCGCCCCAGTCGCCGTAATGGCGGGCTTAGGCATATTGGTCGCAGATTTAACTAAACCCCTCGATTTCTGGAAGATTTTGGTGTTTTACAATCCTAAATCTGTGATGTCAATGGGCGTACTGATTCTGCTGATTTACCAAGTGTTTATGTTTATGTGGATTGGGTTAACCTTCCGCAAACCTGTCGATGCTTGGTGTGAATCGCGTTTCCCTATCGTCCTTAAACTGACGGCTTTGCTAGCTCGGTTTGATGCGACGATCACGGGATTACTGGTGATTCTATCCTTAGCATTGGGCGCGTATACCGGCTTCTTGTTATCGGCGTTACCTGGTTATCCCATGCTTAAAAATCCTGTGCTGCCTTTACTGTTCTTGGCATCAGGGCTGTCTTCCGGTGCGGCATCATCTTTACTCGGTGGTGTGTTGATGAATGGCAAGCCTAATGACAAAGAGGTGCACTTTATCCACAAAGTGGAAATCCCACTAATTTTAGTCGAAATCGTGCTGATTTTTACCTTCTTTATGGGCTTAGTGCTAACAGGTGGACAGAGTAAAATTGCCGCCTTTAATGCCTTAGGTTATGGCTTCTGGGGCTGGATTTTCTGGGTAGGGATTATCGGACTCGGTTTATCAGGCCCGTTAGCGATGAACCTGTTTATGACAACGACGTCGAAACGCAAATGGGCTTATGTAGCAGGGACAGCTTGCTTGAGCTTAATCGGGGTGTTGTTGCTGCGTAACTTCATACTGTACACAGGACAAATGACGATCGCTTAAGGTGCGAACGCTTCATTCAAGACGAACAAGATGATTAGAATCAAGGAAATCGACGGATCGCGGAAACAATGTCAAAGGAAAACATTGTAGATGAGGCCCTTGCGGCGCTGGCTGAGCTCTCAAGGGGTAAGTCTAGTCGCGGTTGGTTGTGTAACAGGGAGGTCGCTGGGCAAGGATGCCATATTTTACACTTCAATATTTTGCCCTGCCTCCAAATGGGCCTCGCCACCTCTATTCCTTAGGGTGGCGTTTCTTGCTTTAGGGCCACTCTATTTAAGTTACTCGCCTAAATTATTAATCCACTCACTCATCACTACATGGGTTTTGATCTTGATGATATCAGTGTGAGTGTCGATATATTCACGGATCTCATGCAGGCGGCGCATTGAGGGGGCATGCACGTACACGAGTAAATCCATATCACCGGAAATACCACGGCAGGTAATCACTTCGGGGATCGCTTGGAATACGTGTACTACGTCGGCGCAACGTGGACATTGATGCTGGATTTCGAAGTAAGCCGACACCCCTTCTTTTTGCGACTCACTCAAGAGCACTTGATAGCCACGGATCACCCCAGTCTGTTCGAGTTTTTTAATCCGCTCGGCTACCGCGCTGCGGGAAAGGTTCACTTGTTCGGCAATATTCGACACGCTCTGGCGTGCATCCTGACGCAAACTATGAATGATGGCGGTATCGAATTTATCCAAGGGTGACTCCAGTGAAAATGGCTATATTGGATCTGTGTGCAATTTTGCCATTGGTTTGAATGGCAACAGAATTTACTGAGTATTTGAGCTTATAATTTCACCACAC
Source organism: Shewanella septentrionalis (assembly GCF_025370265.1). Taxonomy (NCBI): domain Bacteria; kingdom Pseudomonadati; phylum Pseudomonadota; class Gammaproteobacteria; order Alteromonadales; family Shewanellaceae; genus Shewanella; species Shewanella septentrionalis. Next base: position 137,069 of record NZ_JAMTCC010000010.1, read on the forward strand.
CTTAAGCTGGCCGTCATTTTGATGGAAATAACGCTATTTGCCGTGATTTTGCCGGTATTGGACGTGGAGAACACTGAAATTAACGGCAGATTGTGGGGCAAAATCTCACTATACTGACAGCTCAAATACCACAGAATATTAACAGATGAATTCAAATAGCGGAACTATAGGTCGTTGGCAAGGTGCGGGTCTAATGGTGACCACTTTGCTTGGTACTGGGGTGTTTATTTTACCTCAGATGACAATTGAAAAAGCGCAATCTGGCGCGCTAGTCGCATGGATATTGCTCACCTTAGCCATTATTCCTGTGGCGCTGGTTTTTGGTCGTTTAGCGAGTGTATTTCCCCATGCTGCTGGCCCCGCTTACTTTGTCGAAAAAGCCTTTGGTCGCACCGCTGGTCGAACAATTGGACTGATCTTTTTACTGGTTGTGCCCATGGGCGCCCCCGCCGCGATTTTGATGACCTTTCAGTTTGTGAATGCCTTAATGCCGATATCGGGTTGGTCCAAGGTCGGTGTTGAAGTATTAGTGATTTTTGGCCTGTTCCTGATTAATTTAAGGGGCATTCAAGTGTCGGCCAAGCTGCAATTTGGCTTAACGCTGTGCATCGTGGCCGTCGTTGTCCTCTTATTTGGCGCAAGCAGTTTTCAGCCCGGGCACCTGACAACACTTGCCAGCCATGGTATGCCTGAAATGCCAACCGTGATGATTGCCGCTGGCATCGCTTTTTGGAGTTTCTTGGGCATAGAAGCGATGACCCATCTGGCCGATGATTTTCGCCGTCCGCAGCAGGATATGATCCCCGCTATGATGATGGGTACTGTGCTGGTGGGGGTCATTTATGTGGCTTGTACACTATTACTACTATTAGTGCCGACGGATAAAAGCGTCGCTATGATCGGCGTATTTGACCAGTTGCTCGGTGGTTACGGCGCACAAGTGATCGGCGTGTTGGGGATCGCAAGTGGATTGGCCACTGTGAACGTGTATGCGGCCAGTGCGGCACGTTTAGTGTGGAGTTTTAGCTGTGAAGGTATTTTGCCGCGTTTCTTTGCGGTGAAGAACGCCCATGGCGTACCCATTCGCGCGCTGGCAGCACTGTTATCTGTGATGGCGAGCGTGATAGTGCTGACTTATCTTACCGGACAAGAGTTAGAACACCTTATTGCATGGAGCAACGGTGTATTTGTGGTGATCTATTTGATGGCTATGTTAGCGGCCGCTAAGTTATTACCGCGCCATAATTGGCCACTCGTCGCGCTGGGTTGCGCGTTTTGCTTGGCGTTAGGTTTTGCCTTAGGTGCGAGCATGTCCTATGTATTGGTACTGATATTAGTGGTGGCGCCATTTCTGTGGTGGCAAAAGACCCATATTAGCCGCAAGCAAGGTGTAGCGATTCCTGAGTAATCCTGACAAAAGTTCAATCAAAAAGCCCTGAGCTCTTTTAATGTGAAAGAGACTGCAGGGCTTTTTTGTGCGCTTTGAGGTGTCAGTGGATTAAATTTTTTGATCTAATTTAAAGTCTAACTGTACTTGCTGATTAAGTTGCGCAACGGCTTTGCCCGCATCAAATTTCGGTTTGTATTTCCAATTCTGTACCGCTGATAACGCTGCCTTATCGAAAACGCGCTTAGGGTTCGCATCTAATACCCGCACATTACTCACAGTGCCATCGGCCGTAATATCAAACCCCACAACGACATAACCTTCTTTACCACTTTGCGCCGCATCTATGGGATAACGAGGCGACACTTGCACAACTGGTAAGGCTTCAGCTGTCATCGCAGATTGCGTATAGAGTGTGGTTTGCGTTGGCATTTCAGGCATGAATGTCTCAGGGGTAAAAGCTAAAGACTCGCTGGTTTCACCGGGGACACTCACACGCTCCCGTGCTGGAATGGGCTTGGGTGGTTCGGGCTTCGTTTTTTCTTTTGGTGGTATCGGCGTGCGTTCTGTCATCAGTATATTGATTTGCGGCGCATCCGAGGCTTGTCCTGTGACAGTTTGTGGTTTGTTGATGAGCTGCGCCATAAAGACGAACAGCCCTAAGGTGATTAAAGCGCTAGCTAAGATAAGACCAGTGCGGCTAACGAGTGCGTTTTGGCTCATATTGCTTCCTTACAGTGAGTTAATGGCCTTTTATCAATATCACTCTTTACTGAATTTTTGAAATATTTATTTACAATTTAACTAAGATTGCGCCTTTAGCGTTAAGGGTTCAACTCCGCTTTCGCTTAACGTCAGCCTGCGTAGCGCTTTGTCGATCTCGGAGCAGGATAGAATCGCGTGTGATTAAATTAAGTTAAATCGAGAGGTAAACCTTAAGTCTGATGACCGCCATGCTTTGTTGCCGAAGGACCGCACATTACTGATATTTAATGTATCTCGGTGAGCGAGGCGATAACTTGTGTTCTATATTTTGATCATTCATATAGAAGGAGCATAAAAATGGATTCAGCTGCGTTACTCAATCGAGTGGATGAATTACCCAGGTTACCCAAGGCGATCAGTGAGCTATTAGACGCAGTCAATGACGACAATGCGACAGTAAAAAGTATTGCCACTAAGGTTGCACACGATCCCTTAATCAGCGCGAGGGTATTACGCCTTGCCAACTGTGCCCACTATGGACGCAGTCGAGAGGTGGGTACGATCGACGAAGCCGTGGTGCGTCTTGGGATGCAAACCCTGCGTACTTTAGTGCTTGCATCGGCCGTAATTGGTGCGGTTCCTAAGTGTGAAGGAATCGACTTAGCCCAGTTTTGGGGGCAAACCTTTGAGATTGCTCTATACAGCCAAGAAATGGCGAAACGTTGTGGTGCTATACCTGAAGAAGCATTCACCTGCGGTATCTTGCACCGTATTGGCGACTTACTGATTGCGGCTGTGTCACCTGAAGATGCGGCGAAAATTGCTGAAGCCGTGGCGCAGGGCAAAGATAAGCATGAGTTTGAACGTGAGTTGCTTGGATATGATTCACCCGATATCGGCGCATTGCTGGCCAAAAATTGGAAATTCACCACAGCGTTGGTGGAAGGTATTTTATATCAAGATCATCCTAAGGATTCGGACCCATTCTCAAAACTTGCAGCATTACTATGCCTATCTTACAAAGTGCTGGATGAGTGGGATGCCATTGAGGATGATGAGAAAACCAGTTGGTTATCCCAGTTAGCCACCAAGAAAGGATTAAGAATGGAGATGGGTGGATTGCGGACTAAGTTGACCGAGTTACGCGGTTCAGGGTTCGAAATCGGTAAAGCCTTAGCTTAGGATTTAAGTGAGTTGGGTTTAGATAAATCGCGCGGCAGGACAAATCATTTTTAGTCAAAGACGATATCAATAAGGTCTTAAGACTATAGCGTGAATGTGAAACGAGATAGCGTTTCGCATTCACGCTTTTTTATGCGACGGATTAATCGATTAGTACTTTGATTAAACCGTTGAATCACTGGGGCGCCTGATCAATATGTCGATTGGCGGCGATGGCAAGATTGCGCATTTGAATTAACTCGCTGTGTTTGAGGTACAGCAAATCAGCGGTGCGACGAATGATTTGGTCTTCATATTGGGATAACTGTCCATCGGCATAGGCCAGTTGCCACATCGCGAGCAATAATTGCTGCTTTTGCGCTAGGCTAAATTCAGCGTTAATGGCTGAGGTAAATTCAAACAGTGAGGTCGCGCTACCTTGCACGCTTTTGGCTTCATCAATCAGTATTTTAGCGTCAGCTTCTGACATTGATAGCGTATCTGTCAGCAACTTAGGCAATAAGGCTTCTTCCTCTGCCGTTAAGGTATCATCGGCAAACACCACTTCAAGTAACATGCTCGCTGCGGCGAGTTTAAGTTGATGCGCCTTGTCTTCAGGTGAGACTGCTTGCGTATGTGCTTCAAAGAATCGTCTTAACTTCGCAATCATATTTGGCGGTTCTCATGTTGGGGGCAATATAAGGTAGAGTCGATTGAGGGGCGAAAGTTCACCCTAAGCACTGAGTTGCTTAGGGTGAGATAAAACGGGATTACAGTAGCGAGTTCAGGCCTTTCATCAGTAAGTCAGAGGTGCCTTCAGTGCCATTGGTTTCTAAGTAAGACTTAGCAATGTTGATCATTGGCATCGCCAGATCTTTAGAAATACCCAATTTTTCAAAGGCGTCTAACACCATAGCACTGCCTTGCAGTGATGAGCCTAAATTACCCGCCTTGGATAACAAGCCAGAAACGCCTGATGTTGAGTCCAATTTAGGTGCTGCCGCTAACAAGCTATCGGCATTAGGAATGCTGGCAGCCAGTTTTGAATAGTCGGTTGTCCCTAGGCTTGATTGCGCTAAGCCTAATAAACTGCCTAAGCCACCTTCGGCTTGAGTTTGGTTTAAACCCAATTGTGACATGACGTTGCCAACCAAATCATTTGACTGAGTCGCTGCCGCCGTCGTGGCCGCTTTTTCCGTTTTGGCTTGAGTTCCGGCCAAGTTATCTAACCATCCTGCACTGGCTGGCACCGCTAAAATACAAGTGCCGAGGAAGATCGAGAGGGTAAGAGTGTGTTTCATATGGAAGCGTCCTTTGATGGTTTGCGCACGTGTTCGCAGGACAGTTTAGCGGGTTTGCAACTTTTGTTGCAGTAGTTTTCTGTGATTTACGATTCACACTGGTGATTTCTGCTGTGCATTGCAACGGGATTTTCGGTATCCTTAGCGGCAATTCTAAGTGTTAATTCATTTCAATTATTTGGAAAGTCGCATGTCACTGTCCGCAATTTTGTCAGAAGCCTATAACTTCTTCCGTAATCATCTGGCGCAACTCGCTATGCTGACGATTCCATTACTTTTGATCCAAGTGGGGATCCAGTTGTGGCTTGGCGTAGAGATGAGTAAAGTCGATCTTGAAAATCCACAGTTTGGCGCACCACACATGGTCGCCATGATGCTGTTACTGCTCACCTTTTCGGTATTAATTGCCGCGTTGACGCTGTTTTTAGAGCTGCGTTCTCAAGGGCATAGTCCTTCTGCCGGCATGGTGCTGAAGGCCAGTTTACCTTTCGTTCCACCACTATTATTAGCTGGGGTGTTTTCTGGTTTAGCGATTTTAGCGCCAGTGATGCTGTTTGCTGCCTTTGGTCCTGTGTGGCTGGTGGGGTTGGTTATTAGCTTTTATCTCTTCGCCCGTTTGGCCTATGTGAACTTTATGGTCGTGGTTGAGCGTTTAACACCGCTGGAAGCCATCAAGGGCAGTTTTAGCTTTAGTGGCCCTATCGTGTTGAAAACTATTGCACTATTAATGCTATATCTGCCTCTTTCTGTGGTGGGTAATCTGCTGTCAGGTGCCGCCGCTATGGGCGGATTACCGCTGCAAATGCTATCGGATACCTTTATGTCTTTCATTGGTTTATTCGTTAACGTGGCTTTGTTCCGTTTATATATGGTGTCGAAAAAACCAAGCGTCGAGTAATGTAAACTCAATTCAGCCTGCAGGGAATCACTCATGGGGACGAAAACAGTCATTAAGGATAGTGAGTTTATCCAAGATTTTTCGGCTTCCTTGAGTGATGACTATCTCAAAGCGAAAAGCTATGTGCAGGATGTGCCGACTCAGTCGCTACTGCACATTCGCAGCTTTACCCACAAGCTTACTGAGTTACTGGGACAAGATAAGCAAATCGCGTTCTCGAGTCCGAATCTATACGACAGGATCGAGCAACTAAATCAGCAGCGTGTTATTGATGTTAAGACGACCCGCGCCCTGCATCGATTGCGGGCCGACGGTAACCGCGGCGCTCATCCTGAAAAATATCACCTGACCCAAGCGCAATTGCTCGCGCTGGCGCAAAAATCTATTAAAGATGTTTTGGCGCTAGTCGAACACTTGTATCCCAAGGTTAAAGGCCAAGTCGCACCTGATTATCGTTATGAAGCATCTGATACTCTGACGGCGAAGGATTTATGCTACCGCGCTGTGATGGAAGATGACGCCGAAGCCCAATATCTAGTGGGGATATCCTTTAAGACCAAGGCTCTGATACTGAAAGAGCAAGAGCAGCAACAAGATCAAGAGTTTGCCACTTCAGCTGAAGCTACTTCTAATCCAGAACCTTCTGGCGTTTTACCTCTTACTTCCCACATCAGCGCCGCTGACCGTTTTGCCCGTGCCGCCTATTGGTTTGCCCTTGCGGCGCCTAAGCATATGGAAGCCTTACATGAGCACGGTGTGGCCTTGATCCACGGTTATCAAGGTGTGCCAGAGGTGGCGAAAGGTGAGCAACTTATTGCGACGGCGGCCGAGGCTGGGGTCGTCAATGCGATGGCGTTATTGGGATATTTTTATCTTGTCGGCAGTGAGTCGTTTCGACCCGATAGTCAGTTGGCACTGAAATACTTACAACGCGCCGCAGAGGGTGAGCAAACCGAAGCAATGGCAAATTTAGGTGTGCTGTATTATCAACAAAAAAATCTCGCCCAAGCCTATCATTTTATAAGCAAAGCCGCACAAGCGGGTTATCCCCACGCTCAGTATCATTTGGCATTAATGCTCGCCAATGGTGACGGTTGTACTCGAGATATGATTGCCAGCGAGTATTGGATGGCAGAAGCTGCCGAGCAAGGACAACTCGATGCCATGCTGACGCGGGCACAGCATATGCTTAATGATGATAATGCCTTTGGTAGTGACTTGACTCAGGCTGAGGATTATCTGCGCCAAGTGATTAAATATGGCCACAGTGTGCCCGCGATGATCGAGCTGAGTATGGCGCTGGCCGACGGTATCTTAGGGCGAGTTGATGTTGTGGGAGCCGCCGCTTTGCTGAAGCTGGCGCGACAAAATGCCAATAAAAAAGAGGCTGATATTATCGAGCCTCTTTGGCGTTCTCTTGCATTACAGATTGAAAATGTACTTAAAGTCACTCAAGATCCCGCGGAAATTCATAGCCTTAATCGCGCACAGACCTTACTCGCTTAAGCGCAGTTTTGCTTCGATTGAACTAGTGTTCATCCTCTTTATGCTCAAAAGTTCGCCCTTGATAGCGCGTTGCATTCGTTTCCCTAACAATTGTTTCTGAACCATAAACTTGGCTCTGTGGCTCTTCTGCTGCATGGGCATGTTGCTTGGCGTTTGCCTGTGCTTGGTTAAATTTAGCCAACTGACGTGCCATGTAAAAACGGCTAAACAGGACTAAACAACCGAGCGCAATAGCGCCAAATAAAAGCACGAAGGGCAATAAAAATAGCGATAAACAGATCAGGCTAACGCTAAGCGCCATGGCTAACCAAGCCCGTGGGCCAGAAATTCGGGTCTGCAGCGGGCTCTGTTGGAACTGGTGATAAATCATAAGAACTCCTCGATAGGCAGTGGACATTTAGTGTGCAATAGCGAGTGTGTCTAGGTCACGTTAATCTTGATTAATTTACTTTATTTTACCTCTAAGGCTATTTAGCTGTTACGTATCATCTTGAGATGTGATCTCGAGGTCGCCCATGTTGTTCATCGAATAACAGTCGGTTAATTATATGTTTTAACGCGAATCTTTTTGATGTAAATCTGAGCAACTTCTTTGCGAACTGTACAGAGTATGAGAAAATTCAGTTCAGATTAAGCTGCAGTTTTAACTCAGTTAGCCGCCTTATTACATTGGATGTAAATGTTTGTTCAACTCGCTCAGACACCCTCTTATTTCACTGCTTTGTTAATAAATTAGACGCCAACATGAACTCATATTCGCTCAAGCAAAAAATTCTGTTCTCCGTCGTGGTAGCCCTTTCACTCGTGATTGGTTTGTTGTCATGGCAAAGTTATTCCAGCCAAAAGTCCCAGCTGTTACAAAACAGCCTAGAACAAGTGCAACGCTTAGGTGAGCAGCAGGCAGAGCGTATTCAAGAATGGTTGGCTGGCCGCCAAGATATTATGGGGGCACTGGCGAGTAAAGTTGAGGGTGATAGCCTAAATACATTACAACAAGCACAAGCGTCGGGCCGTTTCCAGTTAACTTATTTTGGGAGCCAAGCGGGGCAAATGCTGGATTCTGATCCGAGTATAGACCGAACGGGCTATGATCCCCGTAGCCGCCCTTGGTATCAACAAGCCACCAGTGAGCGCGGTCTTATTTTGACAAAACCATACGTGGATGTGGCTTATAACATTCTGGTTGTAACTATGGCGCAGCCTACCGCGCAAGGTGTTGTCGGTGGTGACTTATCTATCGCAAGCCTAGTGGACGGTGTTAATCGGATGAAGTTGCCGGCCAACGGTTATGCCATCATGATGCACAAAGACGGCACGGTTATCGCTTATAAAGATCAAGCTAAGACGATGAAACCTATAGGTGATATCGACAATGAGCTGAATCGTAACTTGCCTGAACAGAGTCGTGCATCTGGCACTCTGTTACCTATGTATTTTGAAAATGAAGGACGCGACAAGTTAGTTTGGAGCGTTGATATTCCTAATACAGATTGGGAATTAGTGTTAGTGCTTGATAAGGAAACGCTAGAAGCGCCACTCACGAGCCTGTTACTTACCCAACTGGGGCTATCGGCACTTGTATTGCTGTTGAGTGTGTTAGCGATTTCTTGGTTAGTTGGCATGTTACTGGGTCCATTGAGCCGAGTATCGCAGGCACTGGCGCGTATCGCCGATGGTAACGGTGATTTAACTCAGCGTATTTCCGTCGATACTCAAGATGAAGTGGGCGTACTTGCCGACAGCTTTAACCGTTTTGTCGGTAGTCAACATCAGTTGATCAGCCATATCCGTCAGTTAGCGAATGAATTAGATGCTGATGCTGAACGTAGTCTTACCACCACGCAAACCTCGGTGGCTGAACTGCAACGTCAGCAACAGGAAGTGGCTATGGTTGCGACCGCAGTAACTGAAATGGCGAGTGCGACCAATGAGATTGCGGCCAATGCTGAAAACACGGCGACGGCGGCTCAACAATCTGCAGCCAGCAGTTTACAGGGTAAAGAGTTAGTCAATAAAACCCGTAACTCGATTAATTCGTTGGCCGATGAAGTCACTCAAGCGACCGATGTCATTGGGGATTTGAGCCGTCATGCTCAATCAATTTCAAGCATTCTAGCAACGATTCAAGGGATTGCAGAGCAAACCAACTTATTAGCGCTTAACGCGGCTATTGAAGCGGCTCGTGCTGGTGAACAGGGCCGTGGCTTTGCCGTGGTCGCCGATGAAGTGCGTGTACTGTCACGCCGTACTCAGGATTCGACCCAAGAAGTGCACACCACGATTGAAACGCTGCAACGTACGACCGCTAGAGCCGTCAGCTTGATGGAAAGCAGCCAAGCATTAGCGGGTCACAGTGTTGATGATGCGAATGCGGCGGCAAAAGCCCTTGAAGAGATTACACAAGCGGTCAACGTGATTTCAGATATGGCAGGCCAAATTGCGACTGCAGCGGAAGAGCAGACTCAAGTGACGGGGGAAATCACCCAAAATACGGTTGCGATTAAAGATGTGACCGATGAGATTACCGCCTCGGCCATGGCTGATTTGGCACAGGCGCGAGACTTAAAAGCCCGTGCTAACGATCTTAATGCACAGGTCGCGACCTTTATTCTATAGCCTAAGCTTAAAATAGTGAATTGTGTAGTTTTATATAAAAGTGTCATGTAATAAAATGACACTTTATTTTTATAGCTAGATATTTTTATAAGTAATCAATATTGCTAATTGAATTTAATTCTTAACAATAAGCATTAATATGCGATTTTTTAAATTTCATGCAATCTATAGTGCATATTTAAATCTGGATAAATTTTAATTTCTATTAAACAGGATACCAGTGCTCAGACGTGTACGTTGATTTCCCTTGGCTTTTATTGTGAATTTGTTTATTTTTACGAACAGGAGTGAGTTCATTCGCTGTCATTTTGACGTATCTAAGTAAACTAAGCGCTACTGGAAGCAGTTATTTTTCTGGTCGGCATAATTATCCTGTTTTTATTTGTGAAATATATTATGAAATCATATTCATTAAGGCAGAAAATCCTTTCATCTGTAATTCTTGCTCTTTCAGCAGTTATTTTACTGTTATCTTGGCAAAGTTATACAAGTCAGAAGAAAGTACTGTTAGACGTAAACTTAGAACAGGCTCAACGTCTTGGAGACCAGCAAGCGTTACTGATTGGTGAGTGGCTTGCAAGTCGCCAGCAAATTGTTAAAGGAATCAGTGGGCAGTTGAATAATGACATTGTGCAAGCAATGAAACAGGCTAAACAATCGGGAGGATTTGAATCGACATATTTTGGTGAGTCTAACGGTAATATGAGAGACTCAGAGCCAGCAACTGACTATACAAATTATGATCCTCGTACACGACCTTGGTATCAAGAGGCTACGCGAACCGGTGGGAGTGTATTAACTCGACCTTATCTCGATACTGCTTTTAACATTCTAGTTGTGACTTTGGCCGAGCCTGTTGCTGGTGGAGTTATTGCAGGAGACTTGTCGATCAGTAATCTCATCGAAGAAGTTAATCGGATGAAGTTACCGGCTAATGGTTATGCAGTCATGATGCACAAAGATGGCACGATTATCGCTTATAAAGATCAAGCTAAGACGATGAAACCAGTAGGTGATATCGACAACGAACTGAATAACAGCTTACCGGAATTAAGCCGTAAAGCTGGTGCTTTGTTGCCTATGTATTTTGAAGGTGAAGCCCGTGACAAATTGGTCTGGGGCGTCGATATTCCTAATACAGATTGGGAATTAGTGCTAGTGCTTGATAAGGAAACACTAGAAGCGCCACTGTCGAGCTTGTTACTCACTCAGTTTGGGCTATCTGCACTCGTGTTGATTTTAAGTGTATTAGCCATTTCTTGGTTAGTAAGTGTCCTGCTTGGTCCTTTGAGCCGAGTTTCGCAGGCACTGGCGCGTATCGCCGATGGTAACGGTGATTTAACTCAGCGTATTTCAGTCGACACTCAAGATGAAGTGGGCGTACTTGCCGACAGCTTTAACCGTTTTGTGGGTAGTCAACATCAGTTGATCAGCCATATCCGTCAGTTAGCGAATGAGTTAGATGCTGATGCTGAACGTAGTCTTACCACCACGCAAACCTCGGTGGCTGAACTGCAACGTCAGCAACAGGAAGTGGCTATGGTCGCGACCGCAGTAACTGAAATGGCGAGTGCGACCAATGAGATTGCGGCCAATGCTGAAAACACGGCGACGGCGGCTCAACAATCTGCAGCCAGCAGTTTACAGGGTAAAGAGTTAGTCAATAAAACCCGTAACTCGATTAATTCGTTGGCCGATGAAGTCACTCAAGCGACCGATGTCATTGGGGATTTGAGCCGTCATGCTCAATCAATTTCAAGCATTCTAGCGACGATTCAAGGGATTGCAGAGCAAACCAACTTATTAGCGCTTAACGCGGCTATTGAAGCGGCTCGTGCTGGTGAACAGGGCCGTGGCTTTGCCGTGGTCGCCGATGAAGTGCGTGTACTGTCACGCCGTACTCAGGATTCTACCCAGGAAGTGCATACCACGATTGAAACGCTGCAACGCACCAGTGCTAGAGCCGTCAGTTT